>DMRR01000137.1 GCA_003455275.1 Bacteroidota bacterium
GGTAAAATCTTGTTGATCATCTGGCGGCTCTATCGCTTAATCTGCTGATAAATTCTTTCGATGATATCAACAACTTTCAAACCCTCAAGTGCATTAGTGGTGATGGTAGATTTTCCCTGAAGCGTGTCAACAACATTGTCAATCACATAATGATGATTGGCTGCACTGCCTTTATATGCGCCATAATCATTCGGAGGATTGACAGGAGCGAGTTCAGGCATGGTGTAATCCTTTATGTTGCATACTTCCACTTTGTCCATGTATTGACCGCCCACTTTCACGCTTCCGTTTTCACCAATGATGGTGATGCTGCTCTCCAGGTTTTTATCCCATACAGAAGTAGTGTAATTGATGCATCCGATTCCGCCATTTACGAAATGGAAATTTACAATGCCGGAATCATCAGCGAACTCTGTGCTTGATGCGTGATTGAAATTCTCAAACCGTGCATTGATGTCCTGTATATCTCCGAAGAGCCAATACATAATATCAATGAAGTGGCTGAACTGAGTGAACAGTGGCCCGCCATCGAGTGCATATAAACCCTTCCAGCCGCCCTTGTTGTAATACCGGTCATCACGGTTCCAGTAGCAGTTTACCTGCACCATAAATATTTTTCCGAAACGCTTTTCATTCACCAAACTCTTGAGCCATGCGCTCGGTGGTGAGTATCGGTTTTGCATCACACAAAAAACCTGTCGGCTCACTTTCAATGCCTGAAAGATCACCTGCTCGCATTCCGCTTTTGTAAGTCCCATTGGTTTCTCGCACACCACATGACACATATTCTCCAACGCAAGAATGGATTGCTTGGCATGATGTCCATTGGGCGTGCAGATGTTCACCACATCCAATTTCAGATCAGCCGCAAAAAGTTCTTCAATGGAGGTGAAAAATTTTGTTCCGAAATCTTTCTCAGCAGATTCTTTTAAGGAAGGATTTGTATCAACCACTGCGGCGAGTTCCGCATTCGCATTCCGGCGAATCATTTCTGCGTGGCGTTTTCCAATGTGACCGAAACCAATAACGGCAAAACGGATTTTACTCATAGTGTATTTTCAGAAGTCGTAATAGTGATTAAAGAGTGAAGTCTTGATTCCAAAAGTAATGAAGTTGGTAGTGCTCAATTTTCCATCAGTGTTTTCCTGACGATAAGTGTATGAGACTTCAGCAAGCAAATTGTTATGTCGATTCAGCAGGTAATTCACTTTCGCACTCACATACAAAATCGTTTGCGGAATTCCCTGACCAACATAGTTGCCCCATGTTCCAACAAATGTTCCTTGCTTGTATGCATCCTGAATATTGTAGTCAGAGTTGAAAATATCATGACCAACATTTCCGGTATCGGAATCAATACCGCGCATTACATACATCACTTCAGTACCAATAAACCAATTTTTAAAATGATACTGGATGAATCCCAGCATCTCGCGTGAGTTTGAACCAACAGGATCAGCGAGCGCCTGATTAGCATGAGCATAATTGATAGTGGTGAGTTTGTGTCCGTAAGTGTAAGGCCATATTTCATTGTATTCCGCCTGAAGGGAAAGCCCTTTCACTTTAAAAGCATCATAAGATTTCAAACCCAACTGATACGCATATTTATTTCCGAAATATCCTTTCTCCTTCTTTGTTCTGCTGAGGTTGAAATCATCGAGAAAGAATTGATTGTAAAAAGTAAGATGATGACAAATGTTCCATCTGAAATTCCATCCAAGCATGGAATTATCCGGCGAACCAAAGTTCCACTGAACGGAGTGATAAAAAATAATGGGGTTGAGATACTGTGCATCAAACCCGCGATAGGTAACAGAATCCTGTGCCTGCCATATCACTGCTTCAAATAAACCAATTTCAATTTTTCTTCCTATCAAAGTACTGAGATAATGGAGTGCTATATATTTTTTCCGGAAGCCCTCACCGAGTTGTGATTTTTCTTTTGCATCAAACATTTGTGCCCACATGTTGGTGTATTGAAATTTCCAGGCAGAAGTAGTGAGCCTGAGAAATGGATAGGCAGATGCATTATCAGATAATAAAAGCGAACGATAACCATCACCAATAAAATTTTTTCCCTGGCCAAAAACCAAATCAAAATGTTTGTTCGCATGCCATGCAATCAACCCGGATTCACTCGGAAAATCATAAGCTCCGGTCGTTTTATATACTTTGATTTTTCCGCTACCGGGAACAAACGCCTGAACTTCTTTTACATGATCAATAATCCATTGAGGAAATAAAACCTGGTTCTCGGAGTAATCAGTTTCAAAAGAAAATTTTTTTCCGAGTGTTCCGGTCACTCTGAATCCGCGGCTGTTGGAATAGGTTCGGCGGTCGTGTTCGAAATCATTTCCATATTCAAAATCTATGAGCGGATTCACAGTTAAGATCAAATCATCCTTATTAACATTAATTAAATTAGAATCGAAAAGATGATACTTCACACAAGGAAAAAATCCGTTTGGTTTTGTTTTTTCGGCGCTCTGAGAATTGGTTTCAATAATCAGGACTTCATTTGAATCAGAAGTTGATGGAAAATTATTTAACAAATAAGGACGGAATGAAGTGTGAAAACCATTGGCATGGAAAAAAGAAACATCATTTATTGTAGCATCAAAATATCCCGCTGATTGCCGGTCAAGCGGAAGAAGGTATTGCTGTGCCGAAGAATAAAAACCAGCAAGCAGAAAAAACAGCAATACGATAAAACTCTTTGAAAAATAAATTCTGCAGTTTCGAAAATTCATTCGTGTGTGGTAAATCGGCGCAAAGGAATGAAAATACTTTTTGAAAAAATGAGAGAAGTGTTGACGAATAAGCCTGAAGTGTGTATTAAACAAAAATGCCCTCCGCATATCTGGGAGAGCATTTTTTTCTGTGACCCTGCAAGGATTCAAACCTTGAACCTTCTGATCCGTAGTCAGATACTCTATTCAGTTGAGCTACAGGGCCGGTTATTTGGGAGCGCAATAATAATCTTCCAATGTAGAATAAGGAAACAAGAATCTGATTTTTGATTTCCTGTCGTCATTAAGGCACATGGATTTACTAATAACAAATAGCAATAAACTAAAAACCAATATCAGAAACAGACTCACCAATATTTCTTCCTGATTGCTTCGTTCAAAAGTTTAACTGACTTTTCTATTTCACGGATATTCATCCACCCAAAACCAAGTCGCGTGCTGTTAAGTTTTTTTCTGGAAGTATTAAATATGAGTCCCGGAGAAATTATCAGCTCTTCATTATTTCGCAGGCGTAAAGCCATTTCAGGTAAAGGAATTTTATTATCAAACTTTGCCCAAATGGCAAGTCCGCCGTCAGGAACTTTGAATTCCATTACATCATTTAGTTTGTCTTTGAGTAAGGAACACATGTAATCGCGACGCTTGTGATATTCTTTTAAAACTTTTTTCATGTGCCTTCTGATTTCGCCTTCAATAAACAATTCCGCCACAGCCTGTTCCAGGAAAGGATCGCCCTGTACATCTATTATTTGCCTCATGCGCGAAAGTTCAACCATCAGATTTTTTGGAGCAACGATGTATCCAATGCGCAGTGATGGAGCAAGTGTTTTGCTTAATGTTCCAATATAAATCACCAACCCTTTTCTATCTGCACTGGCAAGCGGAAGAATGGGCGCACTCTGATAATGAAAGTCATAATCATAATCATCTTCAATAATGATGAACCCGTACTTTTCAGCAAGAGATAATAATTTCATCCTTCGGGCGGCAGTAAGTGTTACGGTGGTAGGGTAGTGGTGATGAGGAGTTACATATACTGCACGGATTTTTTTTCGCTGACATATTTTTTCAATCTGATCCACATCAATTCCATTGTCATCAACCGGAATGCGAATGAGTTTACCGCCGAGGTTTTCGAAAGTCAGATCTATGTATTTATAACTTGTTTCAGCAACAATCACATGGTCTCCGGGTTCAATCAGAATTTTTGAGAGAAGATAAAATCCCATCTGGCTGCCGCGGGTGATAAAAATATTTTCCATGGTGGTCTGCAGGCCCCGCGTGTCATTGAGATATTCCGAAAGAACTTTTCGCAACACTTGGTGACCTTCGGTATTTACATAAGTGAAATTCTTGATTGAAGATTTTCTGTTAAACACACTCCTGTATGCTTTTGAAATTTGTTCAACAGGAACAAGCCGAACATCCGGCCCGTCATGAAATCCCATGATGTGCCGCCATGTTCGGGATGAATCATGAATGTTATGATTCATTTTTACTTTAAATCCGGTCGTTTCTTTTTTATCAAAAACTTTTTCAGCACTCAACTTTACAGGATGCATTTCCGGTAAATGTTGATTCACGAATGTTCCTTTCGAAGGAACAGAAGTGAGCCAGTCCTGAGCAAGCAATTCATCATAAGCATTTACAATCGTTTTCCGGTGAACGCCGGTTGCTTCAGCAAGCACCCTTGTGCCCGGCATCCGTGATCCGGGTTTGATTACTCCCTGTTTAATTTCTTTAATGATGCTATTGGCAATTTGCAGGTATACCGGAAGGTCTGATTGCTTTTGAATCTGTATGATGGATTTCCAGGGTAACATAGGCCGGACTACTTTGTTTGTTAAAAGTGGATGACAAAGGTAGTCCTGTGCGCCAATACTTTTGGCTCATCAAAAAAATAATTCTTAACACTTTAATTGATAAATCATGAACAAATTTTCAATCCTTCGTTCGACAGCACTTTTAGTGCTTCTTTCCATTGTATCAGTTTTCGCTTATGCAAAAACTGAATCCGTGCCACCAGTTGGCAACTCAACTACTGTTCAATTTACAATTTCAATTCCTGACGAAGTTTCTTCATCCATCAGCCGTGTTGATGCTGAGAATGAAGTGGATTTTTACTTTAAGAAACAGGATGGCTCTGATGTTTTTCTTTTTTCAGTAAACAGAGTGTCAGAAAATCTCTGGGTAAATATTAAAGATCAGGTTGGATCTTATCAATTGCTCGATCATCGCGGCGGATACATCTACTTCGTTTCAAAAACTGATAAGTCTAAATTAAAAGGAGAAGACAGTGAAAAATATTCTGCTGTATTTTCTCAAATGGATGTACTGATTAAAAGCATAAAGATTACTGAGTAGCTGTTTTTATAAACCTGACTTTTCAAAAAGGTGTTTTGGCGGGTCAGAAATCCGAAAGCCCCGAAAGGGCCTTTCTTATTTTCAGATTTCTTTATCTTCTAATAGGCAATTGAAGAGACTTTCAACCGAATGACAGAAAGGAATTTTTTTATTTCCTCATGGTTCAGGATATCCGGATTGTAAACGATCGCCACGGCGGTTTCATTTCCATTTTCTACAACAAACAAATATCCTGAAGTGGGCTTCATTTTATAGGCACGAACATCACGGCGTGTTGTAAAAGGGTTCTTAATTTTTGAAAGGCTATTGTTTCCGAAACCTGCTTCCTTCATTATTTCCGAGAGAGAATTTTTGCCGGTGCCCAAATAACCCGGAACAATACAGTAACGGTTTATTCCTTGTGAAAACCATCTAACATATTTTATCTTGTTTGTAACTTCGGTTTTATTAGTCAGCCGTATTGTGTCCGGCTCAGGGAAAATCAAGCCTGGCATAGCGAACCCAATTGTGCTTTCCGGGTAAACATAATTCCAGCCTTCTTCTGTTTGGTTATTGTAAGAAGGAAAAACCGGATCAACAGTGTATCCTTTTTTTCTGAGCAGTGAAATCACGCCGCTATCACCACAAAGATGCGCCGCACCAAATGCTGCAAAGGTGGATTGCTCTCTTGCCATTCGCTCAACCTGATCTGCCATTCCTTTATTTCTGTTATAAAGAATGTGGGACACGAAATCTTTTGACAACATTTCGAACTCTTCTCCTTCTAACAACACTGAAATATCTCCGTTGATATAATGATCGATAAAAGTATCAAGAGTTTCAGGCTGTGCATCACTTCGCACATAGTTCATCATGAAATCAATTTGCTGGCTCATGGTGAGCGAGTTAAAAACATTCAATTGTGTTTGCACCTGCTCCAGGGCATCTACCTTCATTCCGGATTTTTTGGCCATCTGTTCAAAATATTCATCCAGAAAAAACAGGTTTGAATTTTTATCAGTTGAATCTTTTAAAACATCTCCGCCTGACAAAAGAGTGGCAATGAAAACTGGTTTCATCCGAACGAAAAGGTTGGCAGGAAGTCCGGTGGAAGATTCAATTTTTGTTTTCAGTGAATCGAATTGCGCCGCACTGAGAAAATCTTCAACTGACTGACCGCTATCAAGCATCATGTTACTGAGGACCTCTTCGCTGTTTATCTCATCTACTTTTAATTCCATTGCAAATCTGCTGCAGTTAGTAAAACACACGAGAACAGAATCGCTGAAATGAAACGCACGCTTATCGCGGGTATGCATGGTTCCATAGAGATAAGATGGGGAGAGTAGCCCATTACCACTCACTCTCCATAATAATGTTCCACTGGTAGGTAAATTTTCTGCTGATGAAGTAAGGAAGGGGAAGAGTAATATAAAAAATAACGAGCGCGCCATTATTGCGGAGCATTCAACTCATTGAGCAATGACTGACATTCCTTTAAGTATGAAGCATCGTCTTCAAACCGAGGTTTAAGAGCGAGGGCTTTCTTCAAAGCTTCTTTTGCCTTATCCGGTTGTTCGTTATCCTTATAAGCTTTTGCCAGGTCGAGGTAAAACAAAATATCATTTCCATCAAGAGATATTGCCTTGTTGTAATTATCAATAGCAGCATTTAAACTTCCATCTGGTATTCCACCGAATAATGAATTGGCTGCAGCTTTTTCCATCCAGTTAAGGTTGGCTACTTCATAGTTCCATTTGCCAAGCACATGATAGGCGCCAGCGTGATTTGGATTATACTTTATTGCCAACTCAACATAGTTTTTGATATCACGACTTGCAGCTACTTTATCTCGGGCTCCACTTATGAGTGCCATTCTTCCCATCGCAACTGCCATCACAAAATTTGATTCAGCATCAGTGGAATTAATTTTCAAAGCTTTCACTGCATATTGTTTCGCAGTAACGAAGAACTCTTTTTTCTTTTGCTCATCTGACTGACGGTTACCAATTCTGGAACACATCAGACTTGCCTGCCAGGCCGCTTCATAATTGTTCGATTCGCTTTTAAGTGCACCTTTAAATTTTTCGAGCGCCTCTTCTTCCTTCATCTGAGTTACCAGTGATTCGCCCTGCTTTACCAGAAGAGGGGCATCAGATGACTGAGCGAAAGAACCGGCGGTTATTGATATAAATAAAAGGATTACGATTTGTGTTTTCATGCGCGAAAAATATTTAACATTTGATTTGCTCAAGCATTTGTGAATGAAATGTTGAGAATTTTTTTTACAATTAATACATAGGTAAATTATTCAGTACATATAAATATTTTCTTGCTTTTCTGTTTCCATAATCGCTGAAAGCCTTCTTCGCCCATGATTTGGCGAGGTCAATTTTTCCGGTCACCTCACATCCCAATGCCATATTGAAACAAGCGCGCCCTGCAATTTTGCTATCCTTTGACTGGCTAAGCGCATTCCATTTTTCCATCGCTCCATTCCAATCATTGCTTACTGCACGACGCCAGCCTACTTTCATTGCATCGTTTCCGCGTTTGTAAATATCACGGCTCTGCCACACCACCTCTGGTAAGTATCGGCGCGCAGAAATATCTCCGATGTAATTTCCTGTATTGGTAATGGCAGAAGTTGGAATCGGTGAAGTGGGCAGCAAGCCGCCGACTGTTTGTTGCAATTGATCACCAAACTGATCGAACACTGACATTGTTAGCGTATCATACAATCGCCATGAATATGTAACACTGTAATGAATGTCTTTCGGAGGAATGTATCCACCGCTTTTTACCATAGTGATTCCGCTCACAACTGTTCCTACAATGTTGTCTGAATTTGTATCAAATGTTTCCAGAACCATCAATGCATCGCATTTGTTCTCGCGGCACATTTGCTTTACTGTTTCCCACGAAAGCGGATTAGGCGATTTGATATTGATAGTACTACGGCTAAGCACATGATGAATTGGGATGAAAGCATGTGTGCCGTCCCATCGATTCATTTCTTGAGTAAATGAGTTCAATGCCTCTTCCCCGCCTAACAAATCACCTGCAATTGCTTCTCCAGTGAGAATGGATTCAAGTGCATTATCAGATTTCCTGGAACTATCAACCCGTGAGCGATTCATAAGAGCGAGTGATTTTATATTTTGAGGAAGATTAACCTGCGGAGGATAAGTAACCTTTACACTCATGGTAGTGGTTGCACACGAAGCAAAAAATAAAATTGCTATTGAGAGAAGGAGTAATTTTTTTTTCATGTTGAAAGAATTGATGCGAAGAAAATTTTTTCCCGGCTTAATCAAAATGATGCCAGAATTTTTTTTAGCCTGTCCTTTGAGTTTAATGGCAATAGGTGAATACTATTTGAAGTCTACCGCTGAATCACAAATTGTTTTGAGAGGATAGTTTTATCTGTCACAACTCTTAGCGTATAAATTCCATTGGAAAGATTGCTTACATCAAGATTAGATATTTGATCAGTGTTATCAGTTATTCGTAATACAGTTCTGCCTAAAACATCTTCGATTGAAATTGCATTTACTAATAACGAATAACTATTGATGAATAACTCCTCACTTGCCGGATTCGGAAACACTGTCAATTGTCCATTGTCAATTGTCAATTGATCAACTCCAACCTGATTCAAGTCAAAGAAAAAAGCTCCGGTGTTTTCAGAAAGGCAAACAAGAGTATAAGAACCGGCAAATCCAATTGCGCTGATACGGCCATGCAAACCATTTAATGGAACCGAAACAAAACTCGCACCTTGATCAAACGAAACTGAAATTTGAGCGGGTATATTATTTGCTGCATCATCGCACTGAACAAGAGCAATAATTCCTGCGGGAGATATTTCCATGTATGATACGCAAAGTGTCTGTACTGAAATATTTGACCAGGTGTCTCCATGATCAGATGAGTAAAAGATTTGATTGTTGTAATATGAAACATAAATTTTTCCCTGCGCAGCTTTTGCTTCTGTGAACCACCAGTTAGTTCCGCCCGGGTTCGTTATTTCAGTCCAAGAATTCTCATTCGCTTTTCTTCTGTAGAGATGATTTCCATTCACGATAAAAAAGTAACCGCTTCCATCGGTAAATATTTTTTTCTTCCAATTCCAGATTGGAAATGGATTTGTTGCGGCGATTCCCTGCGACCAATTGGCCCAGGTACTTCCGCCATCGGTGCTGATGTGAATGGGAGATTGCCCATTTCTGACATCGCATCCGACAACAATTGTGTCAGGCGAAAAATCAGATATAGCAATCTGTGTTACATTCTGAATATTGTTTGAATCTCGGTCGAAATAATTGTAAGCAAGTTGTGTCCATGTGTTTCCTCCATCAATTGTTTTGAAAAATTTTCCATCGCTGTCGTAGTAATAAGAGCCGCCGATGTATCCAGTAAACGGATTTGTTTTTGAAAAAGCAATGGCTGAAACCTGCGTGCAGTATGCATCAGGCAAAATCAGCTGGCTGCATGACTGCCCATTATCATCTGAAACAAACAAAGCTGGATCAGTTCCGCCAAAAAATATTTTTCCGTTCTGTGGATTCCGTGTGAGACATTTTCCCTGTATGTTTTGAATTCCATGCATGGAGTATTTCCATTCCCAGTTCGATGAACTTCCGGCAATGGCATTTTTGCAAAGCAATGTATCGCCATCGTAGCTTTTCCAGAGAGCGTGATCATCATTCAGAAAAACCAACTTCGGATTGAGAGGAGAAAAATTTATTCCGCCCATGTAATAACCGAACTCAGGTTTGTAATCGCAACTTGCATCGTTGAACTGAAGAAGTTGTTTGTTCGGGTTGTGCTTAAATTCGGCGGAGCGCCAGAGTGCGCCATAATCAATAGTTTCAAGGATTTCAAAAGCATTACCTGAATGACCTCCGACAAACCAATGTCCTCCTTCTGTTGGATGCGCGGTAACGAAATAATCTGTCCAATCATAGAGCGGTGAAATGTTTACACTCCATGTTGTACCTCCATCTGTGCTGATATTAATATGACCGGTACAGTTGGCAATAATTATTTGTGAGTTGCCCGCATCAAAAGCAAACTCTAGTACATCCTGCGAAAACAGTTTTGTAACACTGCCATTGCTTACATTGTATTTATAAAGACCGCCTCCGCCACTGTTAATACCATTGATGTTCAGGTTGCGCACTGCAAAAAATAATTCATTTGGATTTGCAGGATTAAAACTCATTTGTGTGATCCAAAAAGTTTTCAATGAATCTGCAACCGAAACCCATGATGAACCATGATCGCCGGAAACATATAATCCGCTTGTAGAGTAATAAGCATTGCCTGAGTTAAAATTAAATTCAGGTTGACCAGCCAGAAAAATCTGTGCTCCATTACCTGGATTAATAAGCATGATGTGACCAGCATTACTGAAGGCAGAAGTTCCTGTAACAGAAACCGGGCAATTCAATGCAGTGAAAGAATTTCCAGCATCCATAGAATGAAAAAGAAAACCGTGAGCAGTATCACCCCAGGGAGCAACTCCGCACACTGCAAATAACTCATTGTGATTTTGAGCACTTACTTCCACATCGCGGCAGTAATAACTGTAAGTTGAAATGAAATGATCGGGAGAAAATAAATTCTGCCAGTTGTTTCCCCCATCTGAACTTTTGAATAATCCGGATTCACCGGAGGCTGCATAAATGACATTAGAATCAACGGGATCAAAAGTCACTTCATTAATTAATCCACCGCCCTGCACGGGGTAGGGTTGCCAGGATTGAGCGACTAAATGAAAAGTGAAAGGTGAAAAGTGAAAGAGTGAAAGGAGAAGAAGAATTTTTTTCATCGAAGTGAAAAGTAAAACTGATTTTAATTGATGAAGAAATTTTTTCACTAACACACTCACATTTCCTGTAATCCGTCCCGTTCACGGGACGGCAATGGATTAGCTTCAATACAGATTCCCTATCATCGCATCAAATTTTTTTCAAATGAAACTCATTGCTGATTCCGGAAGCACAAGCACTAACTGGGTGCTGATTGAAAATGATGGCACTCAAAAAAAATTTAACACTGAAGGATACAATCCGTTTTTTATTAAGTCAGATGGAATTGTAAAATCATTGAGTGCGCAATTGCTTTCACATCTGAATGCTGATGCAGTCTCTGAAATTCATTTCTACGGTTCAGGTGTTTCGAATGCTGAGAATGTGAAAACAATTGACGATGCTTTTCGAATTTGTTTTCCCAATGCAAAAAATTTTATCGAGCACGATTTGCTTTCATCCTGTCGCGCATTGCTTGGAAGAGAAAGAGGTTTCGCGGCCATACTCGGTACAGGGACCAACACTGCGATTTACGATGGAGAAAAAGTTGAGATGAATATTGACTCACTCGGATATGCACTCGGCGATGAAGGAAGCGGCAGTTACATCGGTCGCTTATTGTTGCGCAGTTACCTGCGTGATTTTATGCCTCAAGAACTTGCTGAGAGTTTCAGAAAAAAATTTCTGGTGACAGAGAAGAATGAAATCCTGAGAAACATTTACGACCAACCGCTGCCCAATCGTTTTCTGGCGAGCTACGCTTCGTTCATTGAAGGACAGAGTCATCCTTTCATTAGTGACCTTATTCACTTGGCGTTTCATGATTTTTTTGAGAACATCGTTTCGCACTATCCGCGATATACTGAATACACCTTCAATTGCGTTGGAAGTATTGCCTTTCATCAGCAGGAAATTCTGAAACAAGTTTCAAGTGAGTTCGGAATGAGAACAGGGAAAATTATTCAGTCACCGATTGATGAGTTGGTGAAGTTTCATTTAATGGAAAAATAGATTGACCTAGATAATCATATTGTACTCGTAATTCCGTTCTCCGAAAATCACGCTCCCGAGGCGAACCAGGTTGCTTCCTTCTTCCACTGCAATTTTGTAATCACTGCTCATTCCCATTGAAAGTGTTTCCAGTCGAATTGATTCTGAAGAAAATTTTTTCTTCAGAGAATCAAAGAATTTTTTTAGCCCTTTGAATTCTGTTCTAACCTTTTTATGATTCTCTGTGTTAGTAGCCATTCCCATTAATCCTTCTATCCTGATATTTTTCATAAGCGCTAATTCTTTGCTTTCAAGTATGGAGAAGCACACATCTTCTTCCATTCCGAATTTAGTTTCTTCATCAGCAATCGAAATCTGGAATAACACACTTTGAACTCTGTTGCATTTTGATGCCTGAGCATTTATTTCTTTCAAAAGTTTCATACTGTCCACACTCTGGATAAGTGAAATAAATGGAGCAATAAATTTCACTTTGTTCGATTGAAGATGACCGATCAGGTGCCATTCAATAGTGTATGGAAGCTGACTGTTCTTCATTAATAATTCCTGTACCTTGTTTTCGCCAAAAACATTTTGCCCCATTTTCAATAACATCTCTATTGACTCAACCGGATGAGTTTTAGATACCGCTACCAGTTTTACTTTTCTTTCATCCAGCCATTTTTTTATTTCCTTGTAATTTTCTTTCATGCATTTCTCTTTTACAGTTTATCAATTAATCGAATAACAAGACATTCGCTTTTATTTTCGCTCGCACAAACTTCAATGAAAAAATATTTTTTGTTTCTGCTTCTTTTCACATTCATTTTATCATGCGGAAGAAAAACGAACACACCTGTTTCAGGTGAAAAACTTACGAAAGAAAAAATGATTGAAGTGCTTCTCGATATTCATCTCGCTGAAGCGAGCGCAAATCAGATGGCTTTAAACACCAATGCAGGCAGAGATTCTATGTTGATTGAATATGAAAAGATTTTTTCTAAACATGAAGTTGACGGCAGGGATTTTTTTGCCACTTACAATTATTACACTGAAAATCCGGAGTTGCTGGATACGATTTACAATGAATTGGTAATCCGCGCAACGACAATTCAAAGTAATATATTTCGTAAAACACCGGTGGACTCCACTGCAATGGCAGATAGTGCTAAAGCCAGAATGTTCAGGATGCTTAAAGCCAGGAAAAGCGTGATACACAACTGATGAAAAAATATTTGCAAAAATCTTTGACACTTATTTTCGTCGCCCAACAGAAAATTAATTATGACAATCGTTTATGATGATGCCGACAGTGCGCTGTTCGACATAATGGATAACCAAACACTATTACTTGGTGGCTTTGGTTTAAATGGAATTCCTGAAAACTCAATTGCCGCGTTGGTTCGCAAAGGCGTGAAAGGATTAATCTGTGTAAGTAATAATGCAGGTGTAGATGATTTCGGGCTTGGCTTGTTGTTGCAAACACGCCAGATAAAAAAAATGATTTCGAGTTATGTAGGTGAGAATGCTGAATTCGAAAGACAAATGTTGAGTGGTGAACTCGAAGTTGATTTGGTTCCACAAGGCACACTTGCTACACGCGTGCACATGGCTGGTATGGGTATTCCTGCATTCTTTACCCCGGCAGGTTTTGGTACAGAGGTGGCTGAAGGAAAAGAAGTGCGTGAGTTCAACGGAAAAAAATATTTAATGGAATATGCTCTGAGCGGCGATTTTGCAATTGTGAAAGCAAGCAAGGGCGACAAATTCGGCAATCTTGTTTTTGACAAAACCACAAAAAACTTTTCTACTTCAATGGCCAAGGCAGGAAGGATTACAATAGCCGAAGTTGAAAAATTAGTTGAACCCGGTGAAATTGGCCCGGAAGAAGTAGATGTGGCTGGCGTATATGTCAATCGAATTTTCGTTGGAAAAAATTATGAAAAAAGAATTGAGCGGCGCACCATCGCAATTTCAAAATAGAAAATAATTAAATCAGATCTTTAAACATGGCTCTCGATAAATATCAAATAGCAAAACGAATTGCTAAAGAATTGCGCGATGGATATTATGTGAATCTCGGTATTGGAATCCCTACTCTTGTTTCTAACTACATTCCTTCCGGAATAAAAATCATGCTTCAATCTGAAAATGGTATTCTGGGAATGGGACCTTATCCTTCTGAAAATAATATTGATGCCGATTTAATTAATGCCGGAAAAGAAACAGTGACTATACTTCCCGGAGGTGTGTTTTTCGATTCTGCCGAAAGTTTCGGAATGATTCGCAGCGGCCGGATCGACTTAACTGTGCTCGGCGCAATGGAAGTATCTGAAGAAGGAGATATTGCGAATTGGAAAATCCCCGGAAAGATGGTAAAAGGAATGGGAGGTGCAATGGACTTAGTTGCTTCCGCAAAAAATATTATCGTAGCTATGATGCACACTAATCCTAAGGGTGAATCAAAACTTTTGTCAAAATGCGAATTGCCTTTAACCGGAGTGAAATGTGTGAAGCGCATTGTATCAGACCTCGCTGTTCTGGATATAACTCCAAATGGATTCAGGTTAGTTGAGCGTGCTCCCGGAGTTACTGTAGAAGAAATAAAATCTAAAACTGCAGGCCGTTTAGTTGTGGAAGGTGAAATACCTGAGATGAGGCTGGATTAATTAATTTTTCTTTAAAATATTTTTTTATGACAAAATCATTTTATGCAACAGTTTCAGTTGCTGTAATCTCTATTTTTATTACAACAAAAGTTTTTGCCCAAAAACCAATTACAATCGAAGGCATTTGGAAAGATTATGAATTCTACCCCGCCGCACCAGATGGTTTTACTCCGCTCAATGATGGCGAGCACTATGCAAAAGTTGAAAATGATTCGAAGGATAAACCTGCCATTTATTCTTTCGAATATCTTACCGGGGTTAAAGCATCAACTATATTTTCAGTAAGTGAAAATGTTCCTTCAGATTCAGCTCGAAAATTTTCATCGCTTGATTATTTTTTTGATAAGAATCAGGAGCACATACTTTTTTCAACCGATGAAGAAAAAATTTACAGGCGTGGTTCAGTAGCGTCCTATTTTGTTTTTGATATTAAATCGAAAAAACTTTCTGCACTTAGTGAAAAAGGAAAACAGATGAGTCCGGCGTTTTCACCAGACGGAAAAAAAATTGCATTTGTTCGCGACAACAATATTTTCATAAAGGATTTGGAAAGCGGAGAAGAAAAACAAGTAACCACTGACGGAAAAAAGAATTTCATCATCAATGGAATTTGCGATTGGGTTTATGAGGAAGAATTTTCTTTTGTGCAGGCATTTCAATGGAGCAACGACAGTAAACACCTTGCTTACTATCATTTTGATGAAACAGCTGTCCCTGAATACACTGTTCAGTTTTACAACGACTTGTATCCTGAAAATTATTCTTATAAATATCCGAAAGCAGGAGAAAAAAATTCGATAGTACAAATTCATATTTACAATACCGAAACCGGGCTGAATGTTCTTGCTGATATTGGTCCTGAAACTGATCAATACATTCCGCGGATCAAATGGACGAACGATGACAATGTGCTATGCATTACCAGAATGAATCGTTTGCAAAACAAACTTGAACTTCTTCTCGCCGATGCTTCCACCGGAAAAACTTCGGTAATGATGAAAGAAGAAGATCCTGATTATATAAATATTACTGATGACCTTACCTTCTTCAAAGACAATTCGCAATTCATTTGGACCACCTCCGGCCGCGAAGGTTATAATCATATTTATATCTATGGCATGGATGGAAAAATGAAAACCGAAGTGACACATGGAAACTGGGATGTCACTGCATTCTATGGACTGGACGAAAAGAATGGACTGATTTATTATCAAAGCGCTGAAGAAAGCCCAATGCGTCGCTATGTATATTCAATCAAACTTGATGGAACGGACGAAAAAAAATTAACAAACGATGCCGGAACAAACAGTGCAGAATTTAATCCAACCTTTAGTTACTTCCTTCGCACACACAGTGATGCAAACACACCTCCGGATTATGCCATATGCAATTCAAATGGAGATTTAATTAAAGTTGTTGAGAATAATGATGCTTTGAAAAAGAAGCTGGTAGATTATGGTGTTTCGAAAAAAGAATTTTTCTCCTTTTCTCTCGATGACGGAACAGTATTAAATGGATGGATGATTAAACCAAAAGATTTTTCGGAAAAGAAAAAATATCCTGTGCTGATGCATGTATACGGCGGACCCGGAAGCCAACAGGTACTCGACAGTTACGACCCATTTTACTATATGAATTTCAATTACCTTGCTCAGCATGGTTACATCATAGCTTGCGTAGATAACCGAGGCACAGGCGCCCGAGGTTCAAGTTTCGAGAAAATTACTTACATGCAACTCGGAAGAATTGAGACTATGGATCAGGCAGCAGGAGCTAAATATCTTGGCTCATTAAAGTATGTAGACCCCACACGAATCGGAATCAGCGGTTGGAGTTATGGAGGTTTTATGTCATTGATGTGCCTGAGTTATTATCCTGATATATTTAAAACTGCCGTTTCTGTTGCTCCGGTGACAAGCTGGAAATTTTATGATAGCATTTACACCGAACGATACATGCGGGCACCCGCTCAGAATAAGGAGGGGTATGAAAAATTTTGTCCTCTCGCCGGCGCACAATTTATCA
Source organism: Bacteroidota bacterium (assembly GCA_003455275.1). Lineage (GTDB taxonomy): Bacteria > Bacteroidota > Bacteroidia > Chitinophagales > UBA10324 > CAXBPY01. Next base: position 16,594 of record DMRR01000137.1, read on the forward strand.
AGGGAAAACTATTGATTTGTCATGGATTGGCTGATGATAATGTTCATTATCAAAATACTGCTGAGTTACTTAAAATGCTTTATGCAAATAATATCAAGTTTACACAAATGACTTTCCCGGATAAAAATCATGGCATTAATGGAGGCAATACGCGCAATTACCTTTTCAGCAATATGTATGATTGGGTCATAACAAATTTGTGATTTGATTTAATTAGGTTTAGCATTTCATTATGCGCTGAAAACCAGCCAGAAATATTTAAGGAACAACATTTGCAAATCCGGCGCTCCCCTATACATTTGCGCTCCCTTTGAAAAAGGAAAATTTTTGGCGCGCTGCTTCCCATTTACAACAAATTTTTTGCAAATATTATTTACACAATTATGTGCATCATCTGGATTGCTTCCAAAGGAATCAGTGCGTCCTGAAATTGAATTTAATTACATTATAAAACATTAAAATAATTTTTGAAAATGCCTTTCAAGAAAGACCTTAAGATTAAACCCAACTTTACAAAAATTACAATTGGTCTCGCTTCTCCCGATTCAATTCTGGAAAGAAGTTTTGGCGAAATCCTGAAACCGGAAACCATTAATTACCGCACTTACAAACCTGAACGCGATGGATTGTTCTGCGAAAGAATCTTTGGTCCTGTAAAGGATTATGAATGTTATTGTGGTAAGTACAAGCGTATTCGTTACAAAGGGATTGTCTGCGACCGTTGCGGTGTTGAGGTTACTGAAAAGAAAGTTCGTCGCGAGCGTATGGGTCATATTAAACTCGTAGTTCCCATTATTCATATTTGGTATTTCAAATCTCTTCCAAATAAAATTGGTTACCTGTTGGGGGTTTCTTCTAAAAAGTTGGAGAGTATTATTTATTACGAACGCTTCGTGGTTATACAAGCCGGAGTTGCTGAAGGCCGTCAAAAAATGGACTTGATTACAGAGGAAGAATATCTTGATACAGTAGAAAAACTTCCAAAGGATAATCAACATCTTGATGACACAGATCCAAACAAGTTCATTGCTAAAATGGGAGGCGAAGCAGTAAGTGATCTGCTCTCAAGAATAAATATGGATGAACTTTCATACCAGCTCCGTGATCAGGCTGCAAATGAAACTTCGCAGCAGCGCAAAGCTGAGGCATTGAAAAGGTTGAGTGTGGTTGAGGCATTTAGAGATGCACAAAGCCGTTATGAAAATCGCCCTGAATGGATGGTGGTTCAGTATTTACCTGTAATTCCGCCTGAACTTCGTCCCTTAGTACCTCTTGATGGCGGCCGTTTTGCCAGCTCTGATCTAAACGATTTATATCGCCGGGTTATTATTCGTAATAATCGATTGAAGAGGTTAATGGAAATAAAAGCTCCTGATGTTATTCTTCGAAATGAAAAAAGAATGTTGCAGGAGGCGGTTGATTCTTTGTTTGATAATTCGCGCAAATCAAATGCTGTTAAAGCTGAGGGAGGAAGAGCGCTGAAATCATTAAGTGATGTGTTAAAAGGTAAGCAAGGTCGCTTCCGCCAGAATTTGTTAGGAAAGCGTGTTGATTATTCGGGCCGATCAGTAATTGTTGTTGGACCTGAATTAAAATTATATGAGTGCGGTCTGCCTAAGGATATGGCAGCCGAGTTATTTAAGCCTTTCATCATTCGCAAGTTGATTGAAAGAGGAGTTGTTAAGACCGTAAAATCAGCAAAGAAATTAGTTGATAAGAAGGATGCTCACATTTGGGATATCCTTGAAAACATATTGAAGGGACATCCAGTACTTCTTAATCGTGCTCCAACTCTGCACCGACTTTCGATTCAGGCGTTTCAACCAAAGTTGATTGAAGGAAAAGCAATTCGCCTTCACCCTCTGGTTTGCGGCGCTTTTAACGCAGACTTTGATGGTGACCAAATGGCTGTTCATGTTCCATTAAGTAATGCTGCAATTCTTGAAGCACAGCTATTAATGCTCTCGGCTCACAATATTTTAAATCCGCAAAACGGATCACCTATCACTCTTCCTTCACAAGATATGGTGCTAGGTCTATACTACATTTCAAAACATAAAAAATCTACCAAGGAAGAAAAAGTAAAGGGTGAAGGAAAAATTTTCTACTCTCCAGAAGAAGTGATAATAGCTTATAATGAAAAGAGAGTAGACCTGCATGCAGTTATTAAAGTTAAAGTGAACTTGCGCCAGGGAGATAAATTGGTAAATAAATTAGAGGAAACAACAGTAGGCCGTGTAATTTTCAATCAATTTGTTCCGCAAGAAGTTGGATTCATCAATATTCTTTTAACCAAGAAAGCTCTTCGTGAGGTAATTGGTAATGTTATTAAGATCACAAACATTCCGCGAACTGCTCAGTTTCTTGACGATATAAAAAATCTGGGATTCAACATGGCATTCAAAGGAGGTTTGTCATTCAATATTTCAGACCTTGTTGTATCGCAGATGAAGGACAAGATGCTTGATCAGGCTCAGGAAGAAGTAGACGAAGTATGGAGTAATTACAACATGGGTCTTATTACTAACAATGAAAGATACAATCAAATCATTGACATCTGGACTCGTGTAAATAATCGCCTTTCCGATGTATTGATTAAAGAGTTATCTGTACACAAACAAGGATTTAATTCTGTTTACATGATGCTGGATTCAGGGGCCCGTGGATCAAGAGAGCAAATCCGTCAATTAGGCGGCATGCGGGGACTCATGCAGAAACCAAGAAAATCTGGAGGTAACCCTGGAGGAGAAATTATTGAAAACCCAATTCTCTCTAATTTTAAAGAGGGGCTTTCGGTACTTGAATATTTTATTTCAACTCATGGTGCGCGTAAAGGTCTCGCAGATACTGCCTTGAAAACTGCTGATGCCGGTTATCTCACCCGCCGTTTGGTGGATGTTGCCCAGGATGTAGTTATTACACAAGAGGACTGTGAAACGCTCCGCGGAATTTCAATCAGTGCGCTTAAAGACAATGAAGATATAGTTGAACCATTGAGCGAAAGAATAATTGGCCGTGTAGCATTGAATGACATTTTTGATCCATTAACAGATAAATTGGTGGCAAAAGGCGGCGAAGAAATTTCAGAAGATATTGCTAAAATGATTGACTCATTAGCAATCGAGTCTGTTGAAATCCGTTCTGTTCTGACATGCGAAGCCAAAAAAGGTGTTTGCTCGAAATGTTATGGTAGAAATCTCGCTAGCGGAAGAATGAGTGAAATGGGGGATGCTGTCGGAATTATTTCAGCTCAATCTATTGGTGAACCTGGAACTCAGTTGACTCTTCGTACCTTCCATACAGGAGGTGCTGCTGGTGGCGGTGCAACTGAATCGCGCCATGAAGCCAAATTTGAAGGCGTAGTTCAAACCGAAGATGTGCGAACTACTCCATTTACAAATGAAAAAGGTGACAAGATAAATGTCGTTCTCAGCCGTATGGGTGAATTAAGAATTATAGAACCTAAATCAGGTAAGCAACTTATTTCATACAACATTCCATATGGTGCATATATAAATGTAAAGGATGGCGACAAGATTACTAAGGGGCAGGAAATATGCACCTGGGATCCATACAATGCAGTTATCATTACTGAATTCAAAGGAGAAGTTGAGTTCGAAAATATTATTGATGGAATTACCTATCGCGAGGAAGCAGATGAACAAACAGGTCACCGCGAAAAGGTAATTGTTGAATCAAGAGATAAAACCAAGATTCCAACCATCAAGTTAATGAAAGGAAAAAATGAATTAAAGAGTTATAACATTCCGGTTGGATCACATATAAATGTTGAGGCGGGAGATGAAGTTCTTCCCGGAACAGTGCTTGTTAAAATTCCTCGCCTTACAGGTAAATTGAAAGGAGATATCACCGGAGGTCTTCCTCGTGTAACTGAATTATTCGAAGCACGGAACCCAAGTAACCCGGCTGTTGTAAGTGAAATTGATGGCGTTGTTCAATTCGGCACTGTTAAGCGTGGTAATCGTGAGATTATTGTTGAATCTAAAGATGGTGTTCAGAAAAAATATCTTGTTCCGTTAAGTAAGCACATTTTGATTCAAGACGGAGATTTTGTGAAAGCCGGAACTCCTTTATCGGATGGAGCAATTACTCCTGCAGATATTCTTTCTATCAAAGGACCTTTTGCTCTTCAATCTTATATGGTGAATGAAATTCAGGAAGTGTATCGCTTACAAGGTGTAAAGATAAATGACAAGCATATCGAAACTATTGTGCGCCAAATGATGCGCAAGGTATTGATTGTAGATCCGGGAGATACTTTATTCCTTGAAGGAGAGCCCGCAGATAAGTTTGAATTCCTTGAAGTGAACGAAGAGATTTTTGATAAGAAAGTAATCACTGTAAATGGCGATTCTGAAAATCTTAAAGTAGGACAAATCACAACCTTAAGAACAATACGAGAAGAGAACTCAGCGCTGAAGCGTGCAGATAAGAAAGCAATAGAATGGCGCGATGCTGTTCCTGCAACATCGGAACCAATGTTGTTAGGAATTACCCGTGCATCATTAGGAACGAAGAGCTGGATCTCGGCTGCCTCATTCCAGGAAACTACCAAGGTACTTAGCACTGCCTCTATTTCAGCAAAAACCGATTCACTAATGGGATTAAAAGAAAATGTTATCATCGGTCATCTGATTCCTGCCGGAACCGGATTGCCAGAGTATGAAAACATTGTTGTTGGTTCTAAGGAAGAATATGAGCGCCTTTTAACTTCCAAGAAAGAACTGCTTGTACCAATTGATGAAATTGACGAATAATTTTTTATGAAATTTATTGATTTGGCAACTCGAAATGAGTTGCCAAATTTTTTTCAGTAAAACAATTTAATAAAATGGAAACGAATAATCCTCCACAGCAAAATCAAATAAACATAGAACTCACTGAAGAAATTGCAGAAGGCATCTACAGCAACCTGGCAATAATCACACACAGTAATCAGGAGTTTATTGTAGACTTCATTAAAATGATGCCCGGGATACCTAAGGCAAAAGTGAAAGCTCGCATTGTGCTCACCCCTTCACATGCTAAAAGATTTTTGAAAGCATTAAAAGAAAACATCAACAAGTTTGAAAGTCAAAATGGAGAAATAGGAGATATAGAAGATATCCCAATGATGAATATGAATTTTGGAGGACAAACCGGTCAAGCTTAGTTTATTAAATTTTAATAAATTACAAAACGCCGAAGCATATCAATTGCTTCGGCGTTTTTTTTATATGACCGCTTTAACTATTAAAGCTGTCCAATTTCTTGACCACGGATTAATCCGCTTGACAAGCCCTAAATGTGATTTTAGGTTTATAGCCGGAAATTTTTTTAAAACAAATTACCTGTCAGAAAAGCTTTCCCGGAAAAGAAATTAAAACTGAAACCTGTATGAAAAATTCTTATGAGAAAAAAAATCTGTTAAGTGTTTTTAGTGTTCGCTTAAGCCATGCTGCGGGTGTGCGCATGCACAGATTATTAAATAAATCTCTTCATAGGATTTTAACAAAATGTTATTTCCTCTTCATTTCATTTTGAAAAATACAGGTTTCATGTTTTAATAATTAATCAGATAAAAAAAAATCATGAGCAGAAAAGAAATTATTCAGAGAGCAGCTGCCGAAGAAGGAACCACTGAAAATCCGCCAAATAGTAATAAGACAAAGTACGGAGAATGGTATGGCTTAAATGGCGTGCCCTGGTGTGCAATATTTGTTTCCTACATTTTTGATAAAGCCGGTCACTCACTGGGCTTTATTGAAACAGGCAAGGGTTATCAAAGTTGCCAGGGTGGATATAATCACTGGCGGAGCACAAATGAATTTACAACCAATCCACAACCTGGTGATATTGTTTTATATGACTGGAATGGAGATGGACACTGTGACCACACCGGAATTTTTCTTCGATGGATAAAACAGGGTGAAAAATTTGAAGCCTGGGAAGGAAACACCTCTATGACAGATAACAGCAATGGCGGAATTGTTATGTTGCGAAAAAGAAGTGCAAATGTTGTAAGGGCGTTTGTTAGTCCAGCTGTGCTTGGCGGTATGACCGACCAAATAATACATAATGATTTGGCGGCCGGTGACCGCGGGTCGCGCATTTCAGGTTTACAACATAAACTCTCATAACTTGGTTATAAAATCGTGATAGATGGTTGGTTTGGAAAAGAGACAGAGATTGCGGTGAAACGATTTCAAGAAGAAAATCATCTGGAGGCGACTGGTATTGTTTCAGAAGCACTTATTGGTTATATGACCGACATATTGAACCGCCCTAGAGTGAGTGACAAAAAACTAATCTCAGGAAGTTTTCTTAAGAAGGGTGATCGGGGGTTTGCTGTATTGAGCTTACAGAAAAAGCTAAATGCTTTTGGAGCCAATTTCGATTTCCCCGAATTCCGAGATGCACTTACAATTGCTTTACACAATGTAATGCAATCACAAAAAGATAAATTTAAAATCGGAGGTGCTAATCCAATTTCCGAAGAGCAACTACTTGATAAATTTTGCTTCCTCAATGCAAAATCATTTTTAGAAAATCATCTTCCAACCCAAATCTAAATTCTGATTAATATTTTTTCATCCACTTACCTCGATGTAGCAATTGGACTCATATTTATTTTTCTTCTCCTCAGCTTACTGGTCACCACGGTGAATGAGATAATTGCCGGTGCTCTGAAATTCCGCGCGCAGATGTTGCGCAAGGGAATTTATTATATGCTCTCTGATAAAAACGGAAAGGCAATTGCTTCCAGAGTTTTCAATCACCCTCTGGTAAACAATCCCATTGATCCTTCTATTACACCATCATACATCGGTGCAAAAAACTTTTTAAAATACTGATTGACATTTTCGTTCGCGACAATGGCACCGGAAGCATTGCAAAGCAATTTGAAGATTCGGTAAATGAATTGCCGAACGGAGATGTGAAGGATGCTCTTATTGCGTTAGTTAAAAATGCTGAAGGAAATATCGACAAGCTTCGCGAGCAGATTGAACACTGGTTTGATTTCTCCATGGACCGTGTAACAGGATGGTATAAAAGGAAAATGCAGTGGGTCACATTTATTGTAGGGCTGATTATTTGTGTCGCATTTCATGTAAACACATTTACAGTAGTGTCTCATCTTGCTCATGATAACAAGTCAAGAGAAAAAGTAGTGCAGATGGCGAATGAATATGTTGCACACAACCCACCTTCCGTGAAAACAAATGCATTTGATTCAACTTCTGATTCTGCTGATACTCTGATGAAGCGAATTGACTCACTTCGAAAAGTTGCATACCAACAAATAACTTTTCTGAATGATGAAAGTGATATCATGGGTATCGGTTGGAATTATGCCTGGAATCATTCTTATTCTGAAAAGTGGAATAACAGTAAGAGTTGGTTCGGTTCGGTATTTCTTTTCTTAGGGGATTTCCTACTCAACCTTCCCGGAATTTTATTGACAACTCTTGCTCTTCTTCTTGGGGCACCATTCTGGTTTGATATGCTTCAGAAAGTGATAAACATCCGAAACAGCGGCAAGAAGCCGCAGTAAGAAAAAAGTTAAAGATCATTTGCCTGTACTTAGTATCAAAATTTGAAAAATAAATTGTGCGGTTACATTTGCGGCGGAGAGATGGCTGAGCGGTCGATAGCGGCGGTCTTGAAAACCGTTGAACAGCAATGTTCCGGGGGTTCGAATCCCTCTCTCTCCGCAGAAAATTTGATGGTTGCGTGTTGAGGATTCAACAGATTTTTTTCTAATTCCGAAGTAAGATTTATCGTGAATTGATTATTGTTCATCGGAAAAATATCATGATCACTTTAATCTTTCAGAAAATTGAGTAGCCGAAAAAATTCCACCTAAATAAATCGGTTTCATCATGAATAAAGTTTTACTGTTTTTATCGCTCTGCATTTTAGTTTCATTAAACTTATCAGCACAGCAATCGAAAATTTCGGTTCCATCACAACTTTCATTTATTGAAAATAAAGGCCAGCTCAGGCTTTCAGGAATTCATCAGGAAGATATTCTTTATTATACCCAGTCACCGGAATTCAATATTTATATCGCTAAAGGAAAAATATTTTATTCCTTTTCGAAAAAAAATAAAATTGACAGAAATGTTTCAGATAAAGAAATGCCTTCAGAAAACTGTTCGACAGAATATTATACCGTTGAGTTGGCGCTTCAGAATTTGAATCCATCCGTTTCAATTATTTCAGAGAACCGCTCATCGCTCGTTTCTAATTATTTTTTGCCTCAATGCAAGCAGGGAATTTCAGTGACTTCATATGAGAAGGTGATAATGCAAAATGTATATAAAGGAATTGACTGGGTTTTGTATTTCAACAACGAAAATGGAAACAGAAATTTTAAATATGATTTTATTCTTCATCCTGATGCTGATGCAGGTGAAATTAAAATCAAATGCAGCTCATCGTCATCCATTTCATTGGGAAGAAACGGCGGACTAAGAATTGAAACTCCTTTTGGAAATATCAATGATGGAAAACCGGTATCTCAATATCAAGAATCGAAATTGAATATAAATTCTTCTTTTACTCTTAGCGATAATGTTATCGGATTTTCTCTTGGAGCTTATGATCATTCCTTAACCGCAGTTATTGATCCTACAGTATTGTGGTCAACCTATTTCGGTTATAATGGTGATGAACACGGCAGGGCAATTTATGTAGATGACAATGGATACATCTATGCCGCCGGGTTTACAAATAGTTCAAACTTCCCTTCAACACTTGGTTACAGTTCTCCGATTCACGATGCTTTTGATGGCTGGATAATGAAACTCACTCCCGGCTTTCAACCTGTTTGGATAACTTACATCGGAGGAAGTCTGGCAGATGTGGTTCGTTGCGTTGAAACTGATTCTGCAGGAAATGTGTTTGCTGCTATGGAAACGCGCAGTGGTGATATACCAACTTTTAATGCATACCAGCCAATTAAAAATGATACTGATGATTTTTATATTTTAAAACTAAACCCTTCAGGCTATCCGATTTGGGGGAGTTTTTATGGCGGCGACAGTCTGG
>DMRR01000066.1 GCA_003455275.1 Bacteroidota bacterium
AAAAATTATCAAGCATTATGCGATTGACTTTTCCAACTGATAAAACTTCTTTCACTTCATCAATACTTCTTGTTTCAATTTCAATCGGAAGGGAAAGTTTTTTTTCTTCGAGATAATGATTTGCCTTTTCAATTGATGCCCTGATTCCGCCGGCATAGTCAACATGATTATCCTTAATCAAAATCATATCATATAAACCGAACCGATGATTTTCTCCTCCACCAATTTTCACTGCCCACTTTTCAGCCGCACGAAACAGCGGAGAAGTTTTTCGGGTATCAAGAATTTTTGCAGCAGTTCCCTCTACCGCTTTTACAAACTGGTTGGTCAATGTTGCAATCCCGCTCATGCGCTGCATGCAGTTCAGCACCAACCGCTCGCAAGAAAGAATACTTCGCTCCTCTCCTGTTACTTCCAGGATTTTGTCCCCGGGTTTTATTTCGCTTCCATCCGGCATAAAAACCTTCACATCCAGCAACGAATCGTATTCCCAAAAAATCATTTGAGCTAATTCAACTCCAGCTACAATTCCGTTCGCTTTCGCCCACAGAATTGCTCCGCCTTGTTCGCCTTCTGAAATTGTAGAAAGAGAGGTGTGATCGCCCTCGCGAATATCTTCAGATAATGATTGTGAAATAAATTCCTTCCAGTCCACTATTGTCTTTCGAACCGGATTTCTTTTATAAGCGATGCACCGGTTTTGTTGCGCACCAGAAAATATACGCGAAACGAATTAGCCCCGCTCGTCATGTTTCCTATTCCGTATTGCGATCCCTCAGAAGAAGTTCCGCGGTGAACCAATGAAAAAGAATTAACAGGGTTTTTCATAAAAAAATCTTTTATCACCATTTGCGCTTGAGCCTTGCTGTATACAGCTTCTTTGTCTATTACAGTCACATCTACGCTTGAGTCGAAATATTGAGCAAGAACATCAGCATTTCCACTCTTGATAGCATTTGCAACTAAATCGAGCACATCATACATTCCGAAAGTTTTTACTGTAGAAAAAACAGAGGTGACCGTTAGGGCCAGGAAGAAAATTCTGATTTTACTCATTGCAAACTTTTTGTTTAAAAGTAATTCGCTAATCTTCGGTTTCATATTTAAAGGGAGAAGTGTTTTTGCTTCGGCGCTCTAAGTTCAAAATCATGCCAATCATTTATTCAGATATCAAAAGTATGTTTTTACCAATGAAATAGAACCGATGTCTTAAAGTTTTCCCACATGACCGACAACTTTCGTTTTAAAAAATAGTTTTGTGCGCAATGAAGAAGGTGATACTAATCATAATGGATGGATGGGGACACGGGAAGGTTCCGGAAGCTGATGCCATTCAACAATCAAAGGCAACTTTTGTTCGCGGATTGTATGATAAATATCCAAACTCTGAGCTAATTACTTATGGAGAATCAGTGGGATTGCCTGAAGGTCAAATGGGAAATTCTGAAGTTGGTCATCTGAATATTGGCGCCGGCAGAATTGTTTACCAGGAATTAGCTCGCATTAATAAAGCAATTCGTGAAAGGGAACTGAACAAGAATGTTGCTTTGTTGAACGCATTAAACTATGTGAAAGAAAAGAAATGCAAACTTCACTTGATCGGTTTGGTTTCTGATGGCGGAGTTCATTCTTCAATTGAACATTTGAAATCATTACTCTCAATTGCTAAAGAAAATCAGGTTGAAAATGTTTTCATTCATGCTTTTACTGATGGAAGAGATTGCGATCCGAAAAGCGGATTTGGTTTTGTTAAGGAAGCAATTGAACATACAAAAATTTCAACCGGAAAAATCGCAAGCGTCATAGGAAGGTATTATGCAATGGACCGTGACAATCGATGGGAGCGCGTAAAACTTGCATATGATCTTTTAGTCAATGGAATTGGAAAACCTTCAACTGATATTCTTCAATCTATTCAGAATTCTTACGAAGAAAATGTGACAGATGAATTCATCAAACCAATTATCACTGTAGATGAAAACAGAAAACCCATTGCAACCATCTCAGAAGGTGACGCAGTGATTTGTTTTAACTTCAGAACGGATCGTTGCCGCGAAATCACGCGCGCTTTGACACAGCAGGAATTTCCGGAGCATCAGATGAATCCACTGACGCTTCACTTCACTACGATGACAATTTATGATCACACTTTTAAAAATGTGTTCAACATTTTTGATAATGAAGATATGAGCATGACGCTCGGAGAAGTGATGGAAAAAAATCATCTCAGGCAAATCCGGATTGCTGAGACAGAAAAATATCCGCATGTCACTTTCTTTTTTTCCGGTGGCCGTGAAAAACCTTTTGAAGGAGAAAAAAGAATCATGATTCCTTCTCCCAAAGTTGCTACCTATGATTTGCAACCTGAGATGAGTGCATACAGCGTGCGCGATGCAATAATTGCTGAACTGAAAAACAAAAGTGCCGATTTTATCTGCCTCAATTTTGCGAATGCTGATATGGTGGGCCATACCGGAGTTTTCACTGCAATCATGCAAGCAGTTGAAGCTGTTGATTCCTGTGTTCGTGATGTAGTTCATACTGCATTAGAAAATGAATACACAGTTTTATTGACTGCCGATCATGGAAATGCAGATTATGCAGTCAATGAAGATGGAACACCAAATACTGCTCACACTAAAAACCCTGTACCATTTTTCCTGATTGATAAAAATTTTCATCCTGAAATCAGAAACGGAAAACTTGCAGACATTGCTCCCACTATTCTGAATATTATGGGAATTGAAATTCCAAAAGAGATGAACGGAGAAATATTAATAGAAGGATGAAGCTGTTACTGAAATATTTTCTTTTGCTCTGCTTTCTTATAGCATCTTCCTGCTCGGGAAGAAAAGATAATGCTCAACCCAACTCTTTTTTCTCTCTGAAAAGTTATTTCAATCAGCAGATTGATGCCTTGCAGAAATCAGGAGCTGACATCATCAAAAAAACTTCGGTTGATAACGAAGCTACTGAAGAGTACAGAATTGTTGATGCAGACTGGCGAAGAGAATTTGATTCATTCATCGCCGCTGATATTTCCGGCGAAGAATTTACAAATGCTTATAGAATTGACACGGCTGACGAAAAAACCGATTCAATTCATATTGCGAAAACAATTCGCTACACAGCGATTGATAACGAACAGAGAATAAGATTGATTGTTGTTCAGCTTGATTCGGCAGATCATATTTCCAGGATTGAGATTGAGGCTTACAAAAAAAGTGTCTTTTCAATTGTTACTGAGAGTTTAGTTTATGTTCCCATGAAATATTTTACCATCACCAATTACGAAGATTCAGGTTGGCTTGGAAAAAATGAATTAAAGGTTGCAGGGTTCATTGTGATCAAATCGTAATTATGAATCAGGCATATCTATCACTTGGCAGCAATCTTGGAAATCGATTTGAGATGATTTCAAAAGCAATTTCACTTTTGAATTCTTTGGCAGGAAAGGTGGAAACCGTTTCATCTTTTTTTGAATCAGCCCCCTGGGGAAACACGGATCAGCCGGGGTTTATCAATACAGCGCTGCTTCTGAATACAAAATTCTCCGCTGAAGAATTAATGACAATCATACTTTCCATTGAAAAAGGATTAGGCCGTGAACGAAACAAAAAATGGGAACCCAGAACAATTGATATAGACATAATCTATTTCAATCATGAAATTGTTACAACTGAAAATCTCACCATTCCGCATCCATACATGCATCAGAGAAAATTTGTTCTGATGCCAATGGTTGAAATTGCTTTTGATTTGATTCATCCGGTTTTTGAAAAGAACTCTTATGAATTATTGAATCAATGCAATGACACGCTTGCGGTTGAAAAAATTCCTTCAGATATTTCATTCACGCCGGCAAAAAATTATTGACATATTTATACGGGTAATATTTCGAAGTTGCATAACTACATAGTCATAGAAGGAAACATTGGAGCAGGAAAAACTTCGCTTGCTGAAAAACTTGCTTCAGAGTTAAACGCACGGATCGTACTTGAACAATTTGCCGACAATCCTTTCCTTCCGCAGTTTTATAAAGACCGTGAGCGTTACGCTTTTCCTCTCGAATTAT
>DMRR01000241.1 GCA_003455275.1 Bacteroidota bacterium
CACAGTAATCATCGGATATTCCATTCCTCCTCCTGCAGTGAGCGCGCCGTCAACTGCCGTTGCATGCGGATACGGATAATCGCCAATCCATTTTGAATAGTAGTAAATAGCTGAGTCAACAAACTGGACAGAGTTTCGCCACACATTGGTGTGATTGCTCGTGAACAAAACCGTTGTCGCAACTTTTTTTCCTGATTCAAGTGTCACCACATCGCGAACAATCATATATCGCTTGTCAGCAAACCACGCGAAGTCATGAACATCTTCTGCATGAAAATGAAGTGTCTTCATTTCATAATCAGAAACAGGAAACTTCATGCTGAAAGAATCATTCTCTGCAATTTCTTTTTGCGCTTCACTCATTTCAAGAGAAAGATATTTTCTGGATGATGCTTCCTTCACGGCAAGAAATTTTTTCTCATCATCACTCATCAATTCGCCTGTTGCATCCATTACATAATTTTTTGGGAGCGTGATGAACACATCAAGCACTCCATACTCCGAATAAAATTCTCCCTGATCGAGATATGGAATCGGATGCCAGCCATAGCGGTCATACACCGCCGGCTTCGGATACCACTGAGAGATTTGATACTGCTGGCCATCGCGCCCCATGCGCGAAAATGTTTTCGGAATCTTCACGCGGAACGGAGTAGTAATGGTGATTTGCTCGTGCGGCGCAAGCGGTTTGTTCAGCCAGATGCGCGCGATGTCAATATTGTTTGCATCGTATTCGAGTTTCACGCTTTCATCATTCACCTTAAAATCGAGTGAGTCAATAAAGCCGCGCTCTTCTTCGGTAGAGAAATAAAAATCAGTGGCTCCGTTTTCTAATTTCTGTTTTGCGAAAGCAGTGTTGTTGTTCTTGTAAGCATTCGCCCACAAGTGAAACCAGATAAACTTCAGCGTGTCGGGCGAGTTGTTGATATACACCAAGTTCTCCGTTGCGCGCAGCATATTTTTTTCGTCATCCAACTTCACCTGAATGGTATAATCAACTTCCTGCTGGAAATAGTTGCGGAGATTGTTTTGAGAGAAGCCTTTCTGCACACCTTTCGACAAACTCAAGGTGACAAGAACAAATAAAAATTTTTTCATGAAAAATTATTTATTGAAAAGTAATTCTAAACCGAAACTAAAAACTTCATCGTATCCACATCATCCGCATATTCATTCAACTCCGGCTCTTGGGATTTCCCGAATGGAATAAAATTTTTTCCAACGATGCACTGAATCTGATTTCGTGATGAAGAAATTTTTTCTTCCAATTCTTTTTCTGTTTTGTAAAACTCATAATGCACGGTAGCAACCGGCGAAACAATATGTTCTTTCTCCACCAGCATCAGAAATTCATTTGCCAGGTGCGGAGTGTTGTTCATCAGCAAAAGCGTTCTGTTGTAATCATAATTGCTTTTGTATTTGTTGTGATGAATGATTTCAGAATAAGATGAAAGACCTTCGAGAATTTTTTCAGGAGAAAAATTTTCAGGTAAAAAAATCTTCGACACATTCCGGCAGCCCAGCCCGAAGTAGCGGAAAATATCTTTTCCTAATTCAAAAATTTCGTCGCTGGTTTCTTCTCCGGTAAAAACTGCAACTGAACTTCTGTTGCTTCTGAAAAGGTGAGGCATCTTTCCAAAATAATATTCGAAGTAACGAGTGCTGTTATTGCTTCCGGTTGCAATGATGGCATCAATGTTATTCAGCCGCTCTGCAAAAACTGTTTTGCCTATAAATGAAGGTGCAAGTTTTTCAAACTCCGAAATCAAAAAAGGCAGCAGCACTTCATCTTTCGAACTCAGCTTCACATGCGCAATATTTCCGGTCAGCCAGACACAGAGCAAATCATGAAAACCAACGAGGGGAATATTTCCTGCCATGATGATTCCGATTTTTTTCGAAGAAGAATTTTTCAATTCATAATTCTCAAGCCAGTGTTCTGATTTTTTTTCTTCCAAAAAATAATTTGCAATACTGCGCAGCATTGTTTCCTGATTTTCTATTGTGAACCAGTTGTTGCGCTGATAAGCTTCGAGTGTTTTTCGCTGAAGTTCTTCAGGGAAATTCAGAATGTAATTCCGCAACTCCTGCAATGCTGAAATCTTTTCGCTCACTTGCGGTTCAAGAATTTTTGTCAATGTATTTGATAATTTTTAGTTCTGATTACTTTTGGCGGCGCACAAAATAAACTCAAGAAAAAAACAGAACATGGCAATTAAAATCACTGAAGAATGTATCAACTGCGGGGCATGTGAACCTGAATGTCCGAACAACGCGATTTATGAAGGTGGGGCTGAATGGGCGTTTGCTGATGGAACTACTGTAAAAGGAATGGTGACCATGCTCGATGGTAGCCAAATGGATGCTGACCAACGCAACGCACCGATTTCTTCTGACTTGTATTTTATTGTTCCGGAGAAATGCACAGAGTGCGAAGGTTTTCATGAAGAGCCGCAATGCGCTGCCGTTTGTCCTGTTGATTGCTGCGTTCCTGATCCGGATCATGTTGAAACCAAGGAACA
>DMRR01000248.1:0-2915 GCA_003455275.1 Bacteroidota bacterium
TCAAGCGCACGAATCATCCGGTGAGGATTTTCTGTATCCGCTTCGGTGTAATAAGCTTCATCCAATTTTTTCAATTCTGATTGCAGTGCTTCAATTCCATTTTTATCGAAGAGAGCTTTCACTTTTTGTTTTGCATCTGCATTGACCTTTGGAATTTCATCGAGTCCATTTATTGCAGCGTCAATAAAAAGTCCGCTGCCGCCAACCATTATGAGTGTTGAATATTTTTTCCAAAGTTTATTCATCAATAACTCAACATCGGCTTCGAATTTACCGGCGCTGTAATCATCATGTATGGAAAGTGAATTTATAAAATGATGTTTTACTTCTGCTAACTGCGCAGTGGTTGGCTTCGCAGTTCCGATATTCATCTCACGGTAAAATTGCCGTGCATCTGCAGAGATGATTTCTGTATTTAATTTTTTTGCAAGAGAAATACCCGCATCAGTTTTCCCTGAGGCTGTTGCACCTGCAATAACAATTAATGTGCGCTCTGATTTTTTATCTGAAGAAATATCACTCACGACTCAGCGGTCGAATTCCTCGCCTTCAATATTGAATTCATCGAACTCTGAAGTATCTGCATCATCACCGCCTTCTTCTTCGCCTTCTTCATCACCTTCCTTTCCCATTCCCTCTACATCATCATCTTCCTCGTCCACGGCATATTGTTCGTCATCATCCACAGCTTCTTTCTTTGAAAGATGAGCCATCAGGTCATCCTTCTTTACCGGTGATGGACCAGAACAGCGAACCATCATCGGATAATCTACTCCGGCTTTTTCATTGCCATTTAAACTCAGCAATTCAATCAGCAGGTTAAAAGTTTGTTTCTTGCTTTCGAACTCATAGAGGAAATGCTGATGCGGATCATCAATGTAATGAATAATCATGGGCTGATGAATTTCCTTTTTCTTTTTCACGGGCTTCTCGTCAATATTGATTTCATCAAGCTTGAGCCATCTGTCATTGCTTTTATAAAGGCGGCTTTTCTTATCTTTTGGAAAATTATATGATTGAGCAATACACTCATCCAGGTCTCTGAAAGTATGAGAAGGTTTGATTTCTATATCTCGGAAAATATTATCATCGTCTTCGTAAGCAACTCTGAATTTGTAAACTGCCATTTGTTTTTTCTTTGTGTAAATATGTTATGATGAATTTTTATTCTCAATTTAAAATGCGAATAAATTGTCAACAGAATGTCGAAAAGAAAAACCCGCTTCAAGTCATGCAGAAGCGGGTTATATAAAGACAACATTTTACCAAAACACCTTTCAGAAAAAGTATTGCCTTTGATTATGGAGTTGATAAGCCATCAACTCATTCCGGAAATTAATTTAACAATTCAGAAACCAATCAGCGCTATTCCTACTGATGCAGGTGTGAGTTCGGGCTCTACTCCGGAATTGAAAAGTGGTGTCATGCTATAGGTGGCATAGATATTAAACCAGCTATATCCGATGCGTGCTGTCAAGCCGTAATGAATTTTGTTCAGATTGTAATCATCATGAAGCTTATTGATATCACCATCATCTTTCTTGGTCTTTGTGTGAGCACCAATTAAAATACCTGCATAACCGCCCACAGCCAATGAGAAGGAGTGTTTCGGATGTTTTGGATTCGTTTCGAATCGAAGAGTTACCGGAAGATTCAAGTAAGAAGAAAATAATTTATTCTTTTGGTAATTCACATTGTTTTCAATTGTAAAACCAATGGTGTTAATATGAGGAATCATCATTGTGTTGTTTGCAAACCTGTAATTATTCAATTCGGCATACAGGCCCCAATCAATATTTGCATAATGTTTAATAAGAGAAATATTTTGATGAAGAATATGAATGTTGCAGTTAATGCTTTTTCCAAGGTTCAATTCAAGAGGTGAATATTTTCCGGTCAAATTAGTTGAACCATCCTGAAGATAAGCGCTTACTCCAAGATCAAGTCCGAACCATTTAGTTTCAACAGTTTTAGCAGAGCATTCGTCATCAGTGTCAGTGTCGTCAGACATAGCTGACTCTTCCGGATTGTCGCCGTCAATTACAATCACTTTCTTTTCTCCGTCATTATTGATCTTAATTTTCATATTGCCAAAAGCAACATTCAGGCTATCATCAAATGCATTCATTGCATCTTCAAAACGATCGAGCGAATCTTCCAGCAGCTCAATTACTACATCATTATTTTTATTCCACTTCAATTCAGGAACCGGAGGAATTACCGGGATTTGCGGAATATCTATCTGGTAACCATTTTCATTCATACTGTCAAGCTTTTGAAGTGTGGCGTTCAGTAGATCAATCGCCTTATCCAATTGTTGAATCGCCTCATCATAAGCCTTTTGTTGTTCTGCTGAAATTTCATGATTGCCTTTAGAAGGAACATCGGCAACCTGGGCAAAAGATGATGAGATGGAAAAGCACAACGGAATGAAGAGGAGGAGTGTGTAGAGATGCCTGGTTTTCATTATTTATGAATTGATTTTTTTATTTTCAGAAAAGGTAGAATCTTATGTATGCGTGAATAGGTTTCTTCTACTTGCTTTTTCATAGGGAAATCTTTCACCTGAATTTTAAGCGGAGCAGGAGAGTTAACCAATTCACCGCGACCACTGAGGCGAACGATTTCGGCGCCGAGAACAGAAGCAACCTGCAGCCAGGCACCTGCCTGAGTGTTACGCCGCTCACCATAAACAATATTAGAAGCATTGCTTCCTGTTCGGATGTTAAACGGATAGAATGAAGCTGTCCGAACACGAACCATCCCATCTCGTGAATGAATGGATTGAATGGAAGTTCTGTTTAGTGAAGCTGCTACTGGTTGAACCGGATTTGAAGTGAAAGAAACAGAAGTATCTTTCGAAGTAGAAAAATGCGGTTGAATAGAATTATCGGCAAGAACCGGAGTTGAATTAT
>DMRR01000248.1:3205-14835 GCA_003455275.1 Bacteroidota bacterium
AGAAGAAGTATTGGAGTTAACTGATTGAACCACACCAGCAGATGAGTTACTTATTGCAGCAATGGGTTGTGTCTTATTAATTTCAGAGTTGAATAAAAACTTTTGAGCAACAAAAAATAAAAGAAGGAGAGAGGCAGCGATTGAAACAACATAAGTAAGCGTGCGATAGATAGGAACTACCCGAATTTCTTTTTGCTTCAATTGTGCTTTGTGTTCATATCGAATAGTTTCATCCGGAACCAAAACAGTATGTGTGAAAGCTTCCCACTCCTGCATGATATCAGGATTGTTGTGAAGGAACAGATCTACTTCAGCATTCTGTTCGGTGCTGAGTAGTCCTTCAAGTTTTTCAACCAGGAAAGTTTCGTAATTATTTCTGTTGATGTTCATTTCTGTTTGTTCACTAGTTCATTGGTTCATTAGTATTACTACAGTTAAATCACTTTTTCTACTCCCACAAGAAACTCTTTCAAAGTTTGCCTTGCGCGGAAAATGTAAACCTTAACCTGCGATTCGCTTAGCCCGGTGATCTTTCCTATCTCTTCGTAATCATATCCCTCGTAATCTCTGAGCATCACAACTGTTTTTTGAATTTCAGGAAGTTTGCTTAATGCCTGATCCACCACTTCCTTAATTCCCTTGTAGCTTCTGTCCGGTGCTTCCTGCAGATCTTCATGGTGCTCTTCCATTCTTGTTATTCGTTTCATTTTCCTTATGCCATCAATGAAATTATGGTAGGCAACTGTGAAAAGGTAACTCCTGCTTTTTTCGAATTCAACTTTTTCGTGATTTCGCCATAATACTTCGAAAGCATTCTGAACAACATCATTCGCATCATCGCGGTCACGGGCTTCTTTGTAGATGAACCGAAAAACACGGTCGGAGTATAACTCAACACATTGGTTGTATTCCTTAACCGTCATTTAGAATTGAAGCGTTTGATTGGATAAAAAAGTTACAGGTGCAAATGCAAAGATTAAAACATTAATACGAATGGCATTCCGTACTATTTATTTCATCGTCTTTTATTGAATTTGGCCTTTAAGTTTGAGCCATTCAGTATTAATAGAAGTAAATTTTTTTAAAATTCTTTTATGAAAAATAAAAATCAATTCTATTTAAAGAATGGAGAAAAGTGCAATGTCTTTGCAGGAACCCACAAAGGCAAATCAGGAAAAGTTACAGATATACACCTGAGTAAAACTGGCCATATTACTATTACTGTAATTCAGGCGAATGGAATTCGTTTTAAAACTCTGGGAAAAAATGTTGTTGTAGTAAAATAATTTTTTCTGAAAACTTGTTTTGGAATCCCTTATGAAATTAAATATTTCATAATCACAGAATCTATTCTCGATTATATATATCCGTGAGCATAGAATTAGTTTACAGATTCATTGGAAATTATTACTTGAAAAAAAATTGAGAGTCAATGCAAATGATTTAACCGAAAGCAGACGATTGTCATCAGATTGTCAAAACAATTTTTTGACACAACATTGAGAACGGGTCATCGTTTTTATTTGCGATCGTAACAAATAAAAAACTTTCTAAAAAAAATTTTGAAGAGATAAATTGTGTCATCCTAAAATGAGTGGATCATTCCGAAAGGGAAATTTTTCACTGACTTTGACGGCTCAACTTTACCTCTAAATTTGCCCGCCACTAAACCTAAATAAATTTAAAAATCCATACTTCATCATGCAGAAGAAAAACTCCATGGGCGCCTTTTTCCCTTACATCGTAATACTGGTGTGCGCCGGAATCTCCGTTCTAATTTTCATGTTCCTGCTTGGCAATGTAAACAACTTTGCTGATCCC
Source organism: Bacteroidota bacterium (assembly GCA_003455275.1). Lineage (GTDB taxonomy): Bacteria > Bacteroidota > Bacteroidia > Chitinophagales > UBA10324 > CAXBPY01. The sequence continues at coordinate 5,027 of DMRR01000248.1, forward strand.
GGGCGTGAGCATCCGCTTAAGGGAAACTTAATGGGTCTCATGTATAAGGGTGGCTGGCTAGTTCCAATAATCCTTACCATGCTGCTCATGGTTCTTGTGTTTTCAATTGAACGACTCATTACTCTAATGCGTGCAAGAGGAAGAGGTAATGTTTCAAACTTTGTTCGTAAAATTCAATTTCACCTTACCAATGGCGATCTTGATGCTGCTGAAGCAGAGTGCGACATGCAACGCGGTTCTGTAGCTAATGTTGTAAAGAACGGGGTGCGCAAATACCGCGAAATGCTTACTGCTACTGACCTTTCGCATGAGCAAAAACTTCTTGCCATTCAAAAAGAAGTGGAAGAATCTACCTCACTTGAGTTGCCAATGTTACAGCGCAATCTTCCTTTCATAGCCACAATTGCTCCGCTTGGAACTCTTGGCGGTTTGATTGGTACTGTATTCGGAATGATCCGTTCTTTCTCTGCTATGGGACAATCGGGAGCGGCAGACTCAGTTGCACTTTCAATTGGTATTTCTGAAGCGCTTGTAAATACAGCAACAGGTATCACAACCTCTGCTCTTGCAATTATTTTTTACAACATTTTCAGCACTCAGATTGATTCACTTACTTATCTGATTGATGAAGCAGGTTACAGCATCACTAACACTTTCGATTCAAAGCAGAAATAGTTTTCTTCGATGTCAAAAGTTAAAATACCGAAGACCAGTGTTTCAATTGACATGACACCAATGGTGGACATGGCATTTTTGCTCGTAACTTTTTTCATTCTTACTACACAGTTTCGCCCGGATGAACCCGTGCAGGTTTCTACTCCAAGTTCTACTTCTACTTCCAATCCTCCAGAGCATGGCAAAGTGATTATTACGATAGCACCGGATGGAAGAGTTTTTTTCGACCTGGACAATCAATTGTTCCGTTCGAATTTGATTCAGAAAATGGCTGAGAGTTATGGAATGACGGTAAACCAAGATGAAATTAATGCATTTGCAACCGGAGGTAGTATTGGAGTTCCAATGAAACAGATGAAGGATTACCTGGATACTCCGGCTTCGGATAGAAAGGACTATGTTCAAACAGGAATACCGGTTGATACCACTGAGTATCTGTCAAACGAATTGAGTGTATGGCTGGTAAACGCACGGATTGCCGGAAACAATCCGATGATTCTGATAAAGGGAGATTCAAAAGCGAATTACCCTAATGTGAAAAATGTTTTCACAACACTTGCGAAAAAAAATGTTCTTCGTTTTGGATTAATAACTGATGAAGAAGCTATGCCTAAAGACCTTCCTAAATAATTTAAAATAAAATCAAATGGCTGAATTAGGTGAAAGTGGTGATGTCCACAAAGGCAAAGGGAAAAAAAGGGGAGGAGTTCGTGCAAAAAAAATGTCAACCCGAATTGACATGACTCCAATGGTTGATCTCGGATTTTTGTTAGTTACATTTTTCATTCTTACAACCACTATGAGCCAACCAAAGGCGATGCAGGTTGTAATGCCAGATAAAAAGATTAAGGATCCTGAGGAAAAATCCAAAATCCGCGAATCTGAAGCAATGACAATTCTATTAGGTTCCAACAACAGGATATTTTATTACTATCCTAAGCAAGGAGAAGAATTGAAAATGGAAGTAACTTATTTTAATAAGATTGAAAAAATCCTTATTGATAAGAATAAGGAAGTGCTTGCTCTTCAACGCGCAAATAATTGGAAACTTCCTACTGATACTGCCTTTAATGGCGTTTACATTGGTATAAAGCCGACCGACGATTCTAAGTATGAGAACATGGTGAATATGCTAGACGAAATGAAGATTTGCGGAATAAAATCTTATGCAATACTGGACCCTACTCCGGAGGAAATTGCAATTTTACCAAAGTGATTTATGGAATTGAATACATCAAAGACTCTTCAATCTAAAATCTGAAAACTATGAATGCAGAAGAAATTTTAAATTCCAGTCTTGATGACCTGGTATTTGAGAACAGAAATAAAAACTATGGAGCATATGATTTACGCAAGAGATATGGTAGTGTCATTTTGCTTTCTCTGTTAATAGGGGCAGGGTTTTATGTACTGAGTTTTTCAACTCCATACATTATTTCAAAGTTTGCTTCAATGGAGAAACCGGCAGAGAAAAAGAAAATTGCTTACACCGAATTATCAGAGCCGCCACCTATTGATAAAAATACGCCTCCTCCTAAGCTTCCAGATATTCCGCCTCCACCAAAGACTATTAAATTCACTCCACCTGAAATTAAGCCTGATGAAGAAGTGAAACAGGAAGATGTGATTCCTCCGGTTGAGCAAGTTCAAAAAACTGATCCATCAACTGAAACAAATGATGTGGATCCAAATGCCACAGTTGACTTTAATGATGTAGCTCCGCCAGTTATCGAAAAGAAGAAGGAGCCATTTATGTATGTGGAACAAATGCCTACTTTCCCGGGTGGAGAAAAGGCTATGTATGATTTCCTTGCAAAAAATATCAGGTATCCACCGGCCGCCAGAGAGGCAAACCTTGAAGGGAAAGTTACACTCATGTTTGTTGTAAATGAAGATGGCGAAATTTCTGATATCACTCTTAAGCGCGATGGAGTGGGAGGCGGTTGTGCTGAAGAAGCAATCAGAGTTGTAAAGACAATGCCGAAGTGGACACCTGGAAAACAAAATGGAACAGCTGTTCCGGTATACTTTATTCTTCCTGTTACTTTTAAAATGTCTGGAGGAGACTAATACCTTCTGATTGAATAAAAAAATAATTGCACTTGTTCAAGCCCTGATGATTATGCTACTCATTGGGGCTTCACTTTTTTTTGTGTTTACACCTCCTCTCAATTCAATTTATTTTAAGCCAAACACTCTTCGAATTGTTGGAATATTGATGTTCTCCTATTCATTAATTAGGGCCTATCGCGTTTACAGACAGTACAATTCAAAATGAAATTTCTGAACATTTTTATTACTTTAATTATTGGCGGAGTTTTTATTCTATCGGATTTAGCATGCAATAATTCATCTGATAAAAAAAGTGCCTTCGAAAGTGAGACTCCGGTATCTGGAAAAATTTCAATTGCACTTGATAAAGCATTCTCCCAGATTTTTGAAAATGAAAAATTGATTTTTGAAAACAACTATCGAAATGCTTCTATCAATTTGATTGAAGAAACAGAATCAAAGGCCTTGCAGGATTTGCTTGATGGCAAGGTGAGAATTGCAATCCTCACACACAAACTTTCAAATGATGAGATAAATTATTTAACAAAGAAAGATCTGACGCCAATACATTTCCTTTCATTGTATGATGCGGTAGTGATGATAATAAACATCAATAACAAAGATTCATTGTTAACTCAAAAGCAAATTGAACAAATTTTTAAAGGAGAAATTACTGAATGGTCGCAGATAGATGCAAAAAATAAAAGCGGAGCAATCAATATAATATTTGACGAAAGCGGATCAAGCGCGGCCCGGTATTTCAAAGAAAAATTTTCAATCCGCGAATTCCCGGAAAACTTTTTTGCACTTAAAAACAAAAAGGAACTTGTGGAATATGTGAACACGCATATTAATGCAATAGGGGTAGCCGGTTATAGTTTGTTGACTGATGAAATGGATTCTCTGGAAAAAAAATACGCCGCCATAGCCGTAACTGATTCCGCCGGAAATTTTCACCTACCGACTTCAAAAAATATCCGATGGGGTTTCTATCCCTATCGTCGCGAAGTCTATATTGCGTGCGCTGAAGGATATCCCGGACTGGGCACGGGCTTTGCAAATTTTGTGATGTCCGATGTAGGGCAAACAATCATACACAGACAAGGATTTGTTCCCGCAAAACAATTACTAAGATTAATCGAATTAAAAAAAGAATACTAGAAACAAAATGAAAAGAACGCTGAAGAAATTTTTTTCAAAACTTATAATACCTGCAATGATCTTGATGGCTCATGTTTCACTTGCACAAACTATTGCCGATGGAATTAAAGCAATGGAAAATGAGAATTATATTACAGCAAGGTCTATTATGTTGGCATATACCAAAGCTAATCCCGGAGATGTGCTTGGCTTTTATCAATTGGGAAATGTTTATTGCTTTTTAGAGAAAAATGATTCTGCAAAAATTGCCTACACAATGGGAACAACACTTAACCCAAAACATCCTGCATGTTTTGCCGGATTAGGAAAAGTTTTTCTGAATGAAAATAACAATGGAGAAGCATTGAAAAATTTTGATATCGCTAAGAGCTTAGTTAATCAAAACAAGGACATCAACCTAGCCGTTTATCTCGCGGATGCTTATGTGTATTCAAGCAATCCAAATCCGGAGCTTGCACTTCAGATTCTAAAAGGTGCAGAGAATATTTCAAATAAAGACTCACGCATATACATGCTGATGGGTGATGCAAATGTGATTTTGAATAAAGGAGGCGAATCAGTTAGCGCCTATGAATTGTGCAGCCAACTGGCACCTGCAAATGCACGGCCTCAAGCCAGAATTGGTATGATATGGAATCTTGCACACAACTATAAAGAATCGAAATCTGCTTTCGAAAAAGCAATTGCTATTGATTCGAAATTTGCTCCGGCTTATCGGGATTTTGCTGAGTTGTATTTCAATACCGGGCAGTATGAATTAGCAAAGGAAACATTTCAAAAATATCTGGACCTGGCCGATAAAACAGATGAGACCCAGTATCGATATGCTGAATTTTTATTCCTTACAAAAGATTATGCGAATTGTATGGAAGTTCTGGCAAAACTTCGGAGTTCAAATCCGAACAAACTGAACCTGCTTCGTCTTCTTGCTTACTGTTATTATGAAACCGGAAATTATGCTGATGGACTTAGCACTATGAAAGAGTTTATGAGTAAGAATCCTGAAGACAAAAATTTTGCAATTGACTATCAGTATTACGGAAAGTTATTAATCAAAACTGGAAATGATTCTCTTGCTGAAAAAATTGTTTTGAAAGCAGTAAAAATGGATAGCTCTCAAATTGATATTCTTGGTGACCTGGCTCAGAGTTTTTATACAAAAAAGATTTATGGAAAAGCTGCCGCATTTTACGAGATGAAAGCTAAGAAAAATCCGAACCCAAATTTCCAGGATTATTTTAATGCGGGTCGTTCCTATTATTTTGATTCTGCATACGCAATTGCTGATTCTATGTGGAAGAAAGTAACAGAGCTGGTTCCGCAATGGCCTATTGGTTATTGGTGGAGGGCGCGATGCAATCTTCTGCAGGATAATATGGATTCATTGAAAGGTTTTGCCGAACCTTTTTACCTCCTCACAATTGAAAAAGCAATTGCTGATTCATTGCCGAGTTCAACCACACATCAAAAGAAAGATTATTCAAAAGAGTTGAAAGAATCATATCGTTTCTTGGGAGATCTGAACACCGTAAGAGAAAAGTATGAGGATGCTTTGATGTATTATCAAAAGTATCTTGAGCTGAATCCGGCAGATGCTGATGAAGTAAATAAGACAATTGAATCAATTAAGAACGCAATGAAGGGCGGTAAGCAAAAGTCCAACTAAGTTTTCTTATAGAGAGTTTGAGCCATTCTGATTTTTCAGAATGGCTTTTTTTTTACAGCCCCAAAATTTAATTCTTCCAAATTGCTTTTCATCATTTGATTCTCATACTTTCGCGGCGCACCAAATTTCAAACCTGTTAGATGGAAGGGGATGATCAAATATTACAAAACATATGATGGTAAGCTTAAACAGTTGGATGCACCTGAATCTGATTGCTGGATAAATATTTATCCTCCGTTCAATCACGAAAATTTAAAAAAGCTAAGCGAACAGTACACCATTCCTATTGACTTCCTTATTGACTCGCTGGATATTGATGAAAGATCAAGATTCGAACATGAAGACGATGTAGATCTTATTGTATTGAAAATTCCTCTGATGAATGAAAGCGATAGCGAACGCGATGCTAAATTCATTACCATTCCTCTCGGAATTATTTTAGTGAAAGACATTATCATCACTATTAGTCCATACGAAAATCAAGTGGTCGAATGTTTCCTGAATAATAATGTGCGCAACTATTCCACGCTTGACCGCAACAAATTTGTTCTCCAGGTTTTTGACAGATGCGTATTTTATTTCCTCTACTTTTTGAAAGAGATTAATAACGAGAGCAATGCCTTTGAAAGGGAATTGTACAGCTCAATGAGAAATGAAGAATTACTTAAGCTTCTGAAGATTGAAAAAAGCCTGGTGTATTTCGTCACCTCTCTTCGCGCAAATGAATTAATGATGCTTAAAGTTCAGCGCACCGACTTTTTGAAAATTAAGGAAGATGAAGAGAAGCAAGAATTTTTTTCTGATACAATTATTGATACCAGCCAGGCACTTGAAATGGCAAACACTTACACTAATATTTTAAGTGGAACAATGGATGCATTTGCCAGCATCATCAGCAATAACCTTAATGTAGTGATGAAGAGATTAACTTCTGTAACGATTGTTCTAACAGTTCCTACTCTTATTTCAAGCCTGTATGGAATGAATGTTCATATTCCTTACGAAGAAAATAAGTACACATTTTATTTCATTATGGCTGGTTGTGTGCTCATTGCTTTTTCCCTTATCTGGCTTTTTAAGAGACTTAAGTGGTGGTAAGATTTCCTTCCGAGGAAATTAATATTCCCTATTATAATTCATCGCAGGATGATGAACGGGAGATAAATCTTCGAATTTTTATTTGAGAAAATAATTGAATAAACACCTTCTTGAAATCCTGAAGTGTTCAATCTGTAATCATTAACTTCAGGAGGGAGAGGGGCTTCAAAAATTTTTCTGCCCAGCACATCAATAATCTTAAAATGTAAAAAATTTTTTATTGAAAGAAATTCTATCTCATTGCTCGCCGGATTCGGAAATAGAAATGGGATGCCCTCAATATTATTTACAGATTCAATATTATCAGGTGTAGTAAATGATTGTGAATCTGCTGAACTTGTATAAGAATCGGTTAAAGTTGTATCATAATAAATAACATTTACCTGAGCCGATGCAGAAACTGTACATCCATATTGATTCGTAACAGTTACGGTATATTCTCCGGGAAAAATATTGTGTAAATCCTGAGTAGAAGCTCCGTTGTTCCATATATAAATGAAAGGAGTCCCGAACCCGTAAACTGTAAGATTGATACTTCCGTTATTGTTGCTGAAAGTTGCATTTGTAGATGATAAACTTAAAGTAGGTGTGATATGATTGATTATATGAAAAACCTGACTCGCTGTGTTTCCGTGAAGGTCGGTTACTGTTAGGCCATAATATCCATGAATCAATCCGAAGGCATCTTCATCTGTTGAACCTGTGTTCCATTGATAAGTAAAAGGAGGAGTTCCGGATTGAATGGAAACATCAACCGCACCATTTTGATTACTGCAAGTTTCATCTGTAATCACAAAACTGATTACTGGAGTTGGATAAGTATAAACAGGATTCGAAAGAGAGCAATTGCAGTAAGGTGCAGTAATAGTATCATTAGTTGCTATTCTCATACTATCCAGTTTATTCCTGTAGATCGAAAGTGTATCCTGATAAAGCCAATGGTGAACCAAATTATTATTTTGAAAAGGATCCTCAATCATATCAAACAATTCTTCAGTTGTATCTGTACAGTAATATAGGTTGTACTGAAAAAAATTGTCTCGATAGGTTCTCACCATAGCTGTTGAATCATCATCCGGAGATTGTTCATATAAAAATTTATTTCGTTTGAAATCCTCGGTCTGTATTTTTCTCAGTGAAGTTCCATCCATATTTGATGTATCGCTTATACCAGCCGCATCAAGAATTGAAGGCGCCAGATCAATATTTAAAGCGAAAGTTGAGTCGATGATTGTTCCCGCACTAAACCAGGCTGGATAACGGATAAAGAGAGGCGATCGCATGCAATCATCATATGGCAGTTGCTTTCCATGTAATCGGTGCTCACCCCATAGGTATCCATTATCCGTTGTGAAAATGATCATCGTGCTATCTATTTTTCCAATTGCCTGAAGCGTATCTAATATTTTTCCTATGCTCACTTCAACACCTGCAATCATTTCATTGTAATCTCTCATCCCTGATTGATAAGCAGCTTCTCCATTTATGTAAGTACCTGATCCGCCATATAATCCCGCTGGATAATTTTGAGAATAAATATTCCAGTTGCCCGGCAGCTGAAAGGTGTCCGTTTGATACAAGCTGTCGTATTGAATCTGTGATATCCAGGGATAATGTGGTGCATTGTAAGAAATCAGTAGAAAGAAAGGAGTATCCAACCTGCTGATAACATTCACAGCACTGTCAGTTATTAAATCAGTCATGTGGCCGGCCACAGGCAAAAAACTATTGAAGTATTTGGCTGTGTCTCCATAGTAAGTTGTTTTATTGGGCGTCCATAGCCAGTAATCAAAATCGCTCCTCACATTTGAATTACCAACCATCCATTTTCCAATTAATCCAACTGTATATCCTGCATCATGCAATCGCTGTGTAATAAGCACAGTGCTGCTGTCAGGTCTGGTGAGGTTGGTCATCACATTCGTACGGTGGCCATAGTTACCTGTAAGCAAACTCGTTCTTCCGGGAATACATAATGAGTTGGTCGAATAATATTTTATCTCGGCACCTTCATTGGCAATCCGGTCAATGTTAGGAGTATGAATAAATGTGTCAACAGAATATTTGTCAACCATTTTCCAATTCATATCATCAGTAAGAAATAAAACAATATTTGGTCTTGAAGCCTGTGAATAAGAATGATTCGCAATAAGCTGAACTAAAAAAATAAGCAGAAAAAATTTTCGTGCGAAACTCATTTCCGCAAATAAAGCGAATGCCAGGATTGAAATTCAGTTTCATTGCAAAAGAATTATTTTCGGGCAGTGAGAAAAATCTTTGCGCTTTCAATTCTGATTTTTGTTTCATCATTTCAAATTCCGCATGAAAAAACATTGGAGGGAATGATTCTCATTCATGGCGGAAGTTTTTTTATGGGAAGTGAGCATGGATTAGAAAATGAATCGCCTGTCCACCTGGCGAAAGTGAAAGATTTTTATATCGACCAAAACCTGGTTACAGTTGAACAATTTAGAAAATTTGTTGAGGCAACAGGATATAAAACAGATGCAGAAAAATTCGGCAACGGCGCTGTCTTCAATTTTGAAACATTGGAGTGGGAGCTTGTAGATGGTGCCGACTGGAAATTTCCTGAAGGAAAAAATTCTTCAGCTGCGATTGATGATCATCCTGTAACTCAGGTAAGCTGGCGCGATGCAGTTGAATATTGCAAATGGGCAAACAAAAGATTGCCAACCGAAGCCGAATGGGAATTTGCTGCGCGGCAGGGAATCAACAGCACAAACAAATACAGTTGGGGAAATTCATTGGTAATGAATGACAGCTTCCGCGCGAATGTGTGGGAAGGAAATTTTCCGGAGCATAATACGCTGGCAGATGGATTCCTCACCACATCGCCAGTGGGTTACTTTGGAAAAACAAAAAACGGCTTGAGTGATATGGGAGGCAATGTTTGGGAGTGGTGCGCTGATTCATATAAATTATATTCCGATAAAACCGCGAAGGTTGATACAGTGAAAGTTTGTCGTGGTGGTTCGTTTCTGTGTGATTCAAATGTGTGCCACGGCTATCGTGTAACAGGAAGAATGTACACCACCTGGGAAAGTTCAACTTTCCATCTTGGGTTCAGGTGTGCGAAATAAAATGTAGAAACGGGACTCATATTTCTTTCATTTTCCCTCTATATTGTTTCCCAAAA
>DMRR01000072.1 GCA_003455275.1 Bacteroidota bacterium
TCGGAATTTTTCCTTTCACTTCATGTCTCAATCCGCAGAAGAAATACCACAAGCGCGCCCACATTCTAATCAGAAAGAAAATAATATTTCCTCCAACATAAATTCCGAACAACGCAGCAATAAGCATGAACGGAAGAAATAAAATCATCAATATAATGAAGAGAAGGATTGCATAGATGCGGTAAAGCGAGAGAAGAATTTCTTGGAAGAATTTCATTTGAGGTGAAATAAATTCTAAACACAGAGGGAATAAATCAACAAGCATCCATCACCCCTCATCCATCTCCCACTAAACATTAAACAAGAAGTGCATCACATCACCATCCTGCACCACATATTCTTTTCCTTCTACACGGAGTTTTCCATTGGCGCGGCAGTTCGATTCTGATTCATACTTGATGAAATCATTGTAAGCAATCACTTCGGCGCGGATAAAACCTTTTTCAAAATCGGAATGAATTACTCCTGCCGCTTGTGGTGCCACCATTCCTTTATGAATTGTCCACGCACGAACTTCCTGCACACCGGCAGTGAAGTAAGTAGCGAGATTCAAAAGTTTGTAGGCAGAATGAATGAGTTTCGTTACGCCCGGTTCGCTTAATCCCATGTCGCTAAGAAATGCTTTGCGGTCATCGTAACTATCAAGCATAGCTATGTCTGCTTCAATAGCTGCGGAGATAATGAGCACTTCTGCATTTTCATTTTTCACTGCGCTGCGCAATGCTTCCGTGTGTTTGTTTCCGGTGAGCACACTTGCTTCTTCCACATTACATACATAGAGAACCGGTTTATCAGTCAGGAGAAAACAATCTGCCACCTGTTGCTTATCCTCTGTTTTTGGAACCGGAACACTGCGTGCTGATTGCCCGCTCTCTAAATGTTTTTTGTAAATGTTCAAGACTTCAAGCGTTTGAATTGCTTCTCTGTCCTGGCTCTTCGCTTGCTTCTGAACCTTAGCAATTTTCTTTTCAATGCTTTCCAAATCTTTCAACTGAAGTTCAGTGTCAATAATTTCTTTATCTCGAACAGGATTCACACTTCCATCCACATGAATCACATTATCGTCATCGAAGCAACGCACCACATGAATGATTGCATCGGTGCTGCGGATGTTTCCGAGAAACTGATTTCCTAATCCTTCACCCTTGCTCGCACCTTTCACCAATCCTGCAATGTCAACAATCTCAACAGTTGTCGGAACAATTTTATTTGGATTCACTAAGCGTGCAAGTTCATTCAAGCGCTCATCCGGAACAGTGATGACGCCTACATTCGGCTCGATGGTGCAGAAAGGAAAATTTGCTGCCTGTGCTTTCGCATTGCTGAGTGCATTAAACAAAGTTGACTTCCCAACATTCGGCAATCCAACTATTCCGCATTGTAAACCCATTGATTATTTTTTTAAAGCGCGCGAATATATTCTGACAGCTAATATTTTTTCACCAGCCCGTTTACCGGATTTGTGTTACTCGATTTGCAAAATTGAATAGCTAAAAAAAAAGCCGTCCTGAATTTTTCAGGACGGCTTTCAATCTCAGAAACCAAAATTAGTTTTTAGGTTTTCCTTTTGTTCCAACTGGATTGGTTGTAGTACCGTCTGCATTCTTGGTTCCACCCTTAGTTCCAACAGGATTTCCATTGGTGGTGTTGTTGCCCTTATTGCCAACAGGTCCAGAATTAGTATCAGTTTTAGTGGTTGTAGTTGTAGTGGTGGTTTTGGTAGTTGATGTTGTTTTCTTTCCACCCTTCTTAGATGCAGTAACCATTGAGTCACCCATCGCCATTCCCTTTGCACGCGCATCTGCCATGCAAACACCGGTAAGCGAATCGGTGAGCATCTTATTCCAACTTGTTACCATGCTGTCAATAGCAGCTTTATCCTTATTTGCTTGATCAGCATTGCCTCCATTGTTGCAAGCTGAAAAATAAATGCCGAAAGCAAAAACGCCGGCGAGTATGATTAGTTTTTTCATTGTAGTCTAATTTTTTATTGTGAATAATTACATGCCTACACCATTTGCGCTACAAATTGAATCGCAAACTCTTTTTGATTCAGTAGCGCCTGCAGTTGCGCAGTTCGCATTTGCTGCGTCAATAATTGCCTGACGACCGGCACTGTAAATAGAATCTGCTTTAGTTTTCATGGCAGCAGCATCCATAGGGGCGGGTGCGTTGTTGCAACTTGCAACAGCCAAAGAAATTATGGCTGCACCCAGAATGAAAAATGCTTTTTTCATAGTGTGTTTTAAGAAATGTTTTTGAATTTAAGTCGCCAAATATATGAGTGACTAATATCGATTATGCAATAACTCTATAAAAGAGTTTTAAACAAACAAAAAAGCCATCCTGAAATTTCAGAATGGCTTTAATTATTTTTTTAATAAAATATTACCATGCTCCTCCATATCCGGGAATAGGATCAATATCAAAATCTTCCTCACTCTTTGTTCCATCATCTTCCTGAATAATAGGTTTGTTTTGAGCGCGCATTTTTAATAACGCCTCCAAAGTGAGCAAGTTTTGCTTTGCTTCCTGCAAATCATGCTCGGTTCTTTGTTCATCTGAGTTAGTGATATTCGGGTCAGCCATTTGAATTATTTTTTTGATACACCTAAAGTATACAGCAGCAATAAGGATTAATAAGCTTTTATGCGATTGTTGTTCACAAGTATGTGTTTTCAGAAAAATTTTTTAGTCAATAAAAATTTTGCATAAAAAAACCCGTCTCATTTGATTGAAACGGGTTATAATAATTTTTGCTAACTAAGAAATTATTTTTTTATGCTGAATTTACCTGTAGAAAGTACAGCGTTGTTCAAATCAGATACCTGGTAGAAATACATACCATTGTCCATGTCTTCAGTTTCAAGGTTTAAAACAGAACCATCAATTGTGATGGATTTAATTTTCTTTCCAAGAAGGTCATAGATGTTAAGAGTAGATGCATTATTCATTCCCTTGAAGGAGAAACGAACAACTGAACTTGCAGGATTAGGGTAAATTGCAACAGAAGGTTTTGTTATCACTGTATTGTTTATACCAGCTACATTTCCATGCAGAGCTATATCATCAATCAAAAGAACTGTTCCGGTCTGAGCTGAAAGGATATTCTTTGAACTTTGAACAATAATTAAAACTGAATCAGGCATTGTTGAAGACCAGTCATGATAGTTAAAATTAAGAGTAAACTGTGCATAAGTTGCTTGTGCTCCTAATCCTTTTCTTCCAACTGCAATGGTATCACGGTTTGCACCGTTTCTATGAAATAGAATAGCTGTTACCAATGCAGAATCTGCTCCGCCACCAGCAGTATATTGAAAATAACCTGTCAGGTTCTGCGAACGGGTAGTCCATGGAGTACCGCCGCTGAATGTAATTTGTCCAACACCTGGAGAAGTTATTACTCCATTTGTGATTACACCGGGGAAATGAAGGGCAGTTCCTGCTGTTTGCAATTGTGCAGCATATTGTCCAGAATTTGCAGTTGTAGATTTAAGAACTGTAGGCAACCCAACAACTTGTGAAGAGGCAGCATTGCTGGTCATCCAGGAAGTAGGATCTTCATAAGAAGTAACAGCTTGCCAGCTTTCGAAATCAGCATTAAGAATAGCTTGTGATTTTGCAACCTTTAAATTCAGCAACAGCACAATTGCCATTGCCATGCTTAGAATTTTTTTCATTTTAAATGTTTGATTTTTTCTGTTTGAATGTGGGTGGAAAAATACAATAAAGGAAGTTGAATAATCAAATGACAGAAAAAATATTTAAACGCGCTTACATTTTCAAGCAAGTAATTAGTGGGCAATTTTTATTTTCATTGCAGAATAAAATTTTGATAAGTGCGGTTTGAAATATTCCTTTCTATTGAACTTGCTTACCTGATTGGCGGAATTCCGTTTTCAGTTCTGGTAGGGAAAATATTTTTTGGAAAAGATGTTCGTAAAGAAGGAAGTGGAAATGCAGGGGCAACCAATACAATGCGCGTACTGGGTAAGCGCGCCGGATTTGCCGTTCTTATTCTTGATATTGCAAAGGGAATGTTTGCTGTTTCTCTCTCCTACTACTTCGGAAATATTTCAACAGCGAGCGAAGATTTTATAGTATATCAATTAGCTCTCGGATTATCTGCTGCAGTTGGTCATATATATCCAATATATTTATGGTTTAAAGGCGGAAAAGGTGTTGCTACTCTCTTTGGTGTAATACTGGCAGTCTTTCCTAAGGCGGCCATCGTTTGCACTGCTGTTTTTCTGGTTACTGTTTTGTTTTCAAGATATGTCTCTCTCTCTTCCATTCTTGCGGGAATTACTTTTCCGTTAAGCATAATTTTTATGCTTAACTATTCATCTAAAATGATAATTGTTTTTTCGTTGTTGATTCCAATTCTGATTATTTACACACACCGGCAAAATATTCAAAGGCTGCTAATTGGAACTGAAAACAAGTTCACTTTTAAAAACAAACGATAAGAGGAAGGTTTCTGTTAATAGTATGACAATACTTCTTTACTCATAGCGCAACGACTCAATTGGATCAAGCCGTGCTGCTTTTACTGCTGGATAAAGTCCGGAAACCAACCCGACCATAAAGCAGAAAACTATTCCTGCAAAAATCCAAACCCAAGGTATGATGAATGTTCCGCCAATGAGAAGCGAGACTCCATTACCGGCAAGGATTCCTAAAATAATTCCAAGTATGCCACCAAGCTGGCAGATGACAATTGCTTCGACCAAAAACTGTGTACGAATGGTTCTTCGTGTTGCCCCAAGCGCTTTGCTCACACCAATTTCGCGGGTTCGTTCAGTGACTGAAACTAGCATTATGTTCATCAGTCCTATTGCTGCGCCAAACAAAGTGATGACTCCTATTATAGTAGCTGCAATTGTTACATAACTGATCTGATCGAACACGGTATTAGCCAGCGCATCACTTTTTGTAATATCAAAATCATCATCGTGTCCAAGTTTTATTTTACGGATACTTCTCATTAAACCACCTGCCTCTTCAATGGCATAATTGAGTTGATCAATATTATCAACTGTTACAGAAATTCCGACTGAAGCATCAGGTCCGGTAAAGTATCTGATTGCATTTAGGATTGGAACAAATACCTGATTATCTCCGCTTCGTACCATGCTGCTACCTTTTGATTTCATAAGTCCGATAATCCGGTATCGTTTGTCATTAATTGAAACATATTGATTTAAGGGATCTGATTTTTCTTTAAAAAGTTTTGTCACCACATCATTCCCAAGAATAACCAGATCACTTCCGTCCTTTACTTCAGCAGCTGTAAAAAATCTTCCTTCTGCAATTTCATAACCGCTTGCCTCCAGATAATATTGATCAATTCCCCAAACTGCCACATTGGGGTTTGTTTTTTCAGAAAAGAATTTCACTGTTGCCATACCAGAAGCAAAAACACCGAGAGAAACTTTTGCAGGGAAATCAAACCTCTCTTTAAAGGCACGAGCTTCCTCGAATCGAAGCGGCGGGCTTGTTATTTCTTCTCTGCCACCACCATGACGGCGAACTCCTGTGCCGCCTTGTCGAATACTAAAAGTATTAGAACCAAGAAAACTGAAGCTCGAATAAATATTGGCCTTAAGAGAATCGACCGCCGTAAGGATTCCGACAAGTGCCATAATTCCGAATGCTATGATGAGGCAGGTAAGAATTGTGCGTGTTCTGTTTGCGCGAATGGACCGTAATGCCTGTCTGATATTTTCAATCAAATTCATTGGTGTAAGAATAATGTAACCCTGCTGAAGACGGAAAAGAGAAAATCAAATTCAATTTATTATTTAAAAAAAATTTAAACAAAATGTAAGTAAATAATTCTTCAGCACCTTCTCAGTAATTTTTTTCTCATTCTATATTTGAGCCATTCGATATATGGTTAAACTCTCTACATTATCAATATTTTTTTTGCTTGGTTCTGCAATAAGTTATGGACAGAACATTTATGTATGCAATGGGTTGCGCGAAAATGGAATTCCAATTGACAGTAAATCTGAATTTCATTTCGAAAATTTTTCAGCTTGCAATTTGATCGCCTACCGCGGATCTTCTGATGGAAACCTAATGCTCTCAATCAGCGAAAAGCAAGATGATAATACATATAGCCCAACTGAAGCCTATTCTTTAACAAAAGATAATTCATCAGGTTACTATATCACCGATGTTACCTGGTTTCGAGATGGAAAATATTTGTTATCTGTTTACAGTAATCAACAATTACTTGCCTCCGATTCTGTATTGATTGATGTTAATGAAGATGACGCAATTGAGAATTCATTTCTTTATTCTGAAGACACATCTTACCCAAGTAGCAATTACTCCGACCCAAGCAGTACATTTTATTTTATGGATTCGAAAGTTGAATTCTGTTCCCAATTTGATGATGCCGGCCTTCCGATCTCTAAGAACGAATTTAATACTGGCGAAACGGTGAATGTTTTTGTAACAAACGGACCTAAAAAATTCAAGCACAATTTTTTAATAATTTATATTTATAAAAAGAAAGGCAAGAACTACGATAAACTTGTCTTTAAGGAAACATATTCTGTCGACCCGGAAGCCGAGAGTTATACTTTCTCACATTCATTTGCATCAAATGGAAATTATCTTGTTTCAGTTGTTACCGGCGATAACATTTGGGTGAATGATGGTTACCTCACAATTAAAAAATAATTTTTTGAAATCTTAAACAGAACATAAATAAAATGAAACGCACACTTTTTCTCCTTTTCTTTTTAGCTACTACTATCAATTCTTTTGCTCAGAGTGATCTAACTGCATTAATTGACAAATGCTCGCCTGCAATTTTTAAAATCACTACTTATGATGCTTCAGGAAATGAATATGCTGTAGGCACTGGTTTTTTTATTTCATCAACTGGCACTGCGCTTAGCAATTACCATGTATTTCAAGGTGCAGCAAAAGCAAAAATTAAAACTTCAGATAATAAAACTTATCTCGTAGAAAATGTTTTGGGCTGGAGTAAGGAAAGTGATTTGCTTAAGTTCACAGTAAAAAATGAACTGAACGAAACATTTCCCTTCTTGAAAATGAATGCAACCTCTCCGAAAGCAGGAGAAAAAATCTTCATTATCGGAAATCCGCTCGGACTTGAAAAATCGGTAGCTGACGGAATTGTTTCTTCGATTCGTGAAGATGAAAAAATGGGTGAGACAATTCAAATCACCGCACCAATTTCTCATGGTAATAGCGGCAGCCCTCTGATGAATATGATGGGTGAAGCTCTTGGTGTAGTTACTTATTATTTGGAGAATGGTCAGAACTTAAATTTTGCAGTGAGTGTAAAAAATCTGAACATACTGGATCCAATTAACGCTCTCAAGTTTCCTGAAGAAGACGGCGGAAACACAGTTGTGTCTAACAACAATTCAAATAATGGAAGCAATACATCAGGAACTGATATTTATTCTGGTTCAAAGGTTGTTTTCTGCGAAGATGTAGATGACCTTGGTTACCCAAAAAATGAAAGCACTGTTTTTAACATTACAGGTTCAGGAGGAAATGTGACTGTGTATGTAGATAATGGCACCACTCAACTCGGAGTAACTGATATCAAAGCAAAATTTTATAAAAAGGGTTCAAGCGGCGAGTATGATCAATACATTGAAACAAAAGACTACACAATCAAATCAACACTGGTTGCTACTTATTTTGATTATTTTTTCTCATCAGCAGGAGATTATGTTGTAGATGTCTATACAGGTGATGATGTGTGGATCAACAGCGGATATGTAACAATTAAAAATAGCGATATCAATATCGATTACAACGATCCAAACAGTACATTCTATTTTATGGATTCGAAGGTGGTAGTGTGCACAGATCTTGATTACCTCAATAATTGCAGCAATGCCGGCGATGAGTTTTACATTAATAAATCAAACGGAAGCTATGTGTATATTCATGTAAGTAATACCAAACCATTTAAAACCGATGGACTCACGCTGAAAGTTTACCGTAAAAAAGGAAGCGATTATGATGATCTTTATGAAACTAAATATTATACAATAGACCCCGAAGGAAAAGCAACCTATATCAAATACACTTTTTACACTGCAGGTGATTACAAGTTAAAGGTTTATACCGATGATAGTGTTTGGGTAAATGATGCATTAGTCACCATCAAATACAGTAAATAGTTCTAGAATCAGAAAACAATCGGTTAGCAAATTCCTGTCTTCAAAGCTATTCTGCAAACAGAACAATGTTCTGAAGAAAACTATATTTGCCCTCCAAAAAATCATTTAACAAATCATGACAACAAAGAGTGTAATTGACATTAAGTTGCCTTACAAAGTGAAAGATATTTCTCTCGCAGAGTGGGGAAGAAAAGAAATAAAACTGGCAGAAGCAGAAATGCCCGGACTGATGGCAATTCGTCAGGAATATAAAGGCAAACAACCTTTGAAAGGTGCACGCATTGCCGGTTGCCTTCATATGACAATACAAACTGCAGTACTGATTGAAACATTAGTTGACCTTGGAGCAGAAGTTCGCTGGAGCTCATGCAATATTTTTTCTACCCAAGATCATGCAGCTGCTGCTGTTGCAGCTGGCGGTGTTCCTGTTTTTGCATGGAAAGGACAGAATGAAGCGGATTTCAACTGGTGTATTGAACAAACCCTTTTCTTCGGAAGCTATGATCGCCCGCTAAATATGATACTCGACGACGGCGGAGATCTCACTAATATGGTGTTTGATGTATATACCGAACTCATTAACGGAATAAAAGGATTAAGTGAAGAAACAACAACCGGAGTTCATCGCTTATACGACCGTATGAAAAATGGAACTCTTCACATGCCAGCTATCAATGTAAATGACAGTGTGACCAAATCGAAGTTTGATAACAAGTATGGTTGTCGCGAAAGCCTAGTTGATGCAATTCGCAGAGCAACTGATGTAATGATTGCAGGCAAGGTTGCCGTTGTTGCAGGTTACGGTGATGTGGGAAAAGGATCTGCTGAATCTTTGAGCGGCGCTGGTGCACGAGTTATCGTTACTGAAATTGATCCTATTTGTGCATTGCAGGCCGCAATGGATGGATATGAAGTAAAGAAAATGAGTGATGCAGTAAAAGAAGCTGACATTGTAGCGACTGCCACAGGTTGCAAGGGTGTGATTAACGAAACTCATTTCAGACTGATGAAGGACAAAACTATCGTGTGCAACATTGGTCATTTCGATATTGAAATTGATATGGCTTGGATCAATGAAAACTATGGCAGCAC
>DMRR01000084.1 GCA_003455275.1 Bacteroidota bacterium
CTCGTGATTTTTATTGTGCTTCAGTTCCTATTTAAAATTTTTGACTTAGTTAAAGGAGAAAATATTCTCAAGCTGAATTTGGTTTTGCTTCTTGTCATTTCGCTGTTACAATTTGTCCCGAATATTTATTCTCCATCGTCTCCCGATTTATTCGGCGGGCAAATGGTTTTCACGGAATTTATTGGAATAGAAAAAACATTTCTGGTGTTCGCGACGCTGCTGATTTGCATGACAGCTTACCACTGGCTGAAGACACATGAACACGCTCCTGAATTCTTCATGTTGCTTGTAACTTCCTTACTTGGCATGTTCCTGATGCTATCTGCAAATAATATTTTGCTTTTCTATCTCGGTTTGGAGATGGCAACCATTCCTGTTGCTGCTCTCGCGAATTTCGAATTGAATGAAAGACGCTCCTCCGAAGCGGGAATGAAAATGATTCTCTCTTCTGCATTCTCGAGCGGCATGTTGTTGTTCGGAATTTCAATTCTCTATGGCGTCACCGGAACGCTACAATTTAATTACTGGCAGGAAATGATTCGCCCTGATGCACTTCAGGTTCTCGCACTCATTCTTGTTATCTCAGGGTTTGCATTTAAGATTTCATTAGTTCCGTTTCATTTATGGACGGCAGATGTATATGAAGGTTCTCCTGTAGCAGTTACTTCTTTTCTTTCTGTTGTGTCGAAAGGAGCTGTGAGTTTTGCACTTGCACGGTTTCTTTTCACCTCAACAATCATGATGCAGGAAGTGTGGTTGCAGATTTTATTTTTCCTTTCCATCATCACCATTACTATCGGAAATGTTTTTGCAATTCGTCAAACGAACATTAAAAGGTTTCTTGCTTTCTCCACTGTATCACAAGCGGGCTACATACTTCTCGCACTCGCCGGCGATCCTGCAAATGCAAATGCATCAGTTGTGTATTTCATTCTCACTTACATCTTCAGCAACCTTGCTGCTTTAGGCGTGGTGCAAGTGGTTTCCATTTACACCGGAAAAGAAGACATCAGTGATTACAAAGGTTTTTATTCATCACACAAAACACTTGCTGTTGTGCTGATGATTGCTTTGTTCTCCTTAGCCGGAATCCCTCCTACTGCCGGCTTCTTCGGAAAATTATTTCTGTTTACTTCGGGTGTAAGTAATGCATCTATCACCTGGCTGATTATTGCCGGGCTGAACATGATGGTGAGTTTGTATTACTATATGAAAATTGTCCGAATCATGTTCTCGGAAAATGCAGATGAAAAACTTTCTCCGGTTCAATCACCATTGGTTACCCGAGCTGCGTTAATCGTGTGCAGTGGAGGTATTTTGCTCACCGGTTTTTTTGGAAGCTTGTATGATTTTCTTCATTCAATAGTTAAGTAAAAATGTCGAGCATCAGTTCATTCCAACATGCGATAGAAGAAATCAACGGGGTTCGTTGTGCGGTGGTAGAAAAAAATATTTCCGCTGAGCGTGCAGATTTTTTGAAACAACTTCTTGAATACAATAAATACACAGTCGTAATTGGGAATGCTCCGCCACCAAAAGCTGTTCCTGTAAAACCTGCGGCTGCTCCTGTGGAAGGTGCGCCACCACCTCCACCGGTTCCCGAAGCACCTCCGCCTCCAACTTTGTTTGTGCTTGGGGTGACAGATGTAACCTTCGCTCCTGTTAATGCTATTTATACAAGAGCACTTCACACACCGGATGGAAAAATTGTTTCTCCTGATTTCTGGAATCAAAAAGAAGAAGCCGTGAAAAACGGTGAGTGGTATTGGAAGCGCAAGCCGTTTGATTAGTGACTTTCATTATCAGGAGTTTCAATGTCCTGCAATTATTATTGCGCAACAAATAATTAAACAATCAATGAGAAAAATTTCAATTCTACTGTTTTCATTTGTCATATTTTTTATAGCATCATGCGGCGACCAACCAGCAGATGAAAAAGTTAAATCAGATATCAAATGGAGTTCTTTTGGTGAAAAAATTACTGCTGACGGAGCAATCGAAGCAAGTGAACTACCCGCTAAAATGGGAAGTGATTCATTGAATGTTAAAGTTCATGCAACTGTGGAAGAAGTTTGTCAGAAAAAAGGATGCTGGATGACGACAAAAGTTGGAGACAAAGACATGAGAATCCGTTTTAAAGATTATGGTTTCTTTATGCCAAAGGATTGTTCAGGAAAGGAAGTGATTTTCGAAGGGAAAGCTTTTTATGATACCACTACAGTTGAAATGCTGAAACATTATGCAATGGATGGCGGAAAGTCAAAAGAAGAAATTGAAAAAATCACTGAACCCGAAATCAATCTTTCATTCCTTGCCAGCGGTGTTTTATTGAAAGAAAATTCAGAAGAAGTCAAAAAGGAGAATGAATAAATTTTTCCTGCTCACTGCAATTGCGATAATTATTTTTTCATGTGCTCAGAAAAATGAAAGTAAAGAATCGCATTCTGATTCGGTAACTGTGAAGACTGATACTGTAAAAATTTGTGCAACTAATCCGAATGGCTCAAGTGAACTTGCTTTGCTGATGCGCTCGATGTATTCTCATTTAAGTGCAATTCGGGCAAATGCAATTGCAGGAGGAATAACCGGAGAATATCCTGACTTTATTGACAGCATTTATACCGCAACACCAACTGATTCCACAATGGTGGATGATGAATTCCCGTCGCGCGCTAAAGAATACATTGCTGCTGTGAAAGACCTCTATCATCGCTATCCGGAAAGTCAGAAGCAAGCATTCAACACAGCAGTTTCAAAATGCGAAAGCTGTCACACGCATTATTGCCCGGGACCATTGCTGAAAATCAGGAAACTGTATATCAGGTTTTGAAAATAATTTTTCAATGATTCCGTTCTTAGTATGATAATTGTTGAACGGCTCTCCGAATCATAGATTTACAATCGTGAAAAAAATAATTCCTCTTTTTTCTCTCTTCCTTTTTCTCACACTTCGCTCCTTTTCATCCATGATATTAATTCCAATGGATTTAAAACAAAGTGAGCATTTGAAAGCATACGGAATTGCCTACTGGGTTTTGCAACACGAGATCACTGTCGACTGGATGTTGAATTACCGCGGTGGAAGTTTTGCTTTTCCTTATACCAAACTTTTCGAAGATGAATGCAATATCCGCGGCGTGAATTATGAGATCGTTCCTGATGCACAATACAATTCGATTCAAACAGAAATTCAGAACCCTGAAGTAAATCAGGATATAGTGAAATTAGAAAAGGCACCGAAGATTGCAGTGTATTCTCCAAAAAATAAACTGCCCTGGGATGATGCGGTGACAATGGTTCTGACTTATGCTGAGATTCCTTATGACCTCGTTTATGATGATGATGTGCTCGAAGGAAAGCTGCCTCTTTACGATTGGCTGCATCTTCATCACGAAGATTTTACTGGGCAGTATGGAAAATTTTATGCGCAATTTGGTTCGCAACCCTGGTATAAAGAAGATGTAGCCATACAGGAAGCAAGTGCAAAGAAGTGGGGCTATTCCAAAGTGAGTCAGTTGAAGTTAGCTGTTGCAAAAAAAATCCGGGATTATGTAGCCGGGGGCGGTTTTCTATTTGCCATGTGTTCAGCCACCGATAGCTACGATATTGCTCTCGCAGCAGAAGGCGTTGACATCTGCGGTCCTGTTTATGACGGCGACCCTATGGATCCGAATGCTCAGAAGAAATTAGACTTCAGTAAATGTTTTGCGTTCCAGGATTTTACGATCAGTACGAATCAAATGGAATATGAGTTCAGCAATATTGATGTCACCAGCAACCGCCCTGTTATGGATGAAGATTATTTCACACTCTTTGATTTTTCTGCGAAGTATGATCCGGTTCCTACCATGCTTTGCCAGGACCACACAAAAACCATTAAGGGATTCATGGGGCAAACCACGGACTTCCGCGCTTCACTTATAAAACCCGATGTTACTATCATGGGCCAAAACAAAGCCTACAACATGGTTCGCTACATACACGGAAATTTTGGTAATGGAATGTGGACTTTCTATGGTGGTCATGATCCGGAAGATTATCAGCACATGGTTTATGATCCGCCTACTGATTTAAAACTTCACCCGAATTCTCCGGGCTACCGTTTGATATTGAATAATGTGTTATTCCCTGCAGCAAAAAAGAAGCATCAGAAAACATAGATGAAATATTTTCTGCTCTTCTTAATTATTTCTTTCTCGCTTCTCACCCTGAGTATGTCGA
>DMRR01000097.1:0-2029 GCA_003455275.1 Bacteroidota bacterium
CAGGAGCAAGTGTATATGCATTTGATTTATCAACCTGCACAATTGTTGGTTCGGAATTTTGTTCTTCAAATTCCTGATCAGGAGTCTCAATATTTTTTCGGTTGAAACTGAAATTGAAAACAGCTACGAGATATCCAAGGACTGCGAAACTGAGTACAGTTCCTGTTCCAATTTGTCCAAGGTAACTGATCGAAATATCAGTGATATAATTTCCGAATGCGCCGCCATACGGAAAAGCAAACTTTTGAAAAATAAAAGCAAGTGAAGGTGAAAGAATGATAGTCAGTGCAAATCCGTGCCTGAAAAGAGTGAGTGTTGGTAAAAGTTTTTTTTGCACAATCAGATTCAATCCAAAAGAAAATAAAAATGGAAGAGTGAGGAACGCAGCAAGGCCATATCCATTCCAAATGAAAAAGTGCGAGGCATAAGCGCCAAGTTTTCCCATCAGGTTTTCTGCTTTCACTGATGAGTCGAGAAATAATTTCCAACTAAAAGGATAAACAGTATCGCGGTCAGTACTTCCGGTAAACAAATACGAAACAAAACTCACTGCCAGAAAAACAGAAGTGAGAACTGTGAACAGTCCACAGATTTTTATGAAGCGCTCGCTACGGATAAAATTTATAGCCTTTCGAAATGCTGATTCAGGCTTCTCTTTTTTCTTTTTCTTTTCTTTCCCTGCTGCCTCCTCTTCAATGTCTTCCTTTGGCTTGCGTGCGCGTGGAGTTCTTTTCTTTACTTGCCTTGGATTTTCTTCAACTGTTTGTTCGCCGGTCTCTTCTTCATTTATAACTTCAGAGAATCCTTCATCGGTCAACTCTTCTGTTTCGTTATTGTCTTCCACCTCTAATTCAATTTCATCTTCTTCTTTTTTCGTTTTGAGACGATTCATTTTTTCAGCCATTTTCGGGTATAATTTTTCAAGGTGAAATGTAGAACGATGCCAAAGCGGGAATTGTATTTCATTTCAACAAAAAAAGAAGTTAGTGTCCATTAAGTTTCGTGAGTGAAAAATGAAAATACAAGAAGCGAAAAGCACTATAACCACAACACTTTTCATTTACATTTAACCCAACTAAAAATCATTATCATGAGAACACTAAAAAATATCGGTCTTGTCCTTCTCGGAATCATTCTTCTGCTTGTCATCATTTCGCTTTTTCTTCCTTCAAAAGTTCATGTTGAAAGAACAGCAGTCATTAGCGGAAAGCCAGAAATGTCCTTTGCGCTTGTAAACGATTTGCATAATTGGGAAAAGTGGAGCCCGTGGCATCGTAAAGACCCCAACATGAAAATCACATACAACGACACTGCATCCGGCATGGGCGCATCTTATTCATGGACTTCTGATAATTCGCAAGTTGGAAATGGAAGTTTGAAAATTTCAAAGAGCAATCCTGTTTCATTTGTAGAAACTCAAATGAATTTTATGGAGAATGGAACTGGTACCGCTGGTTTCAATTTTGAACCCGCTGGAACCGACAGCACAAAAATTACCTGGACAATGGATAGTGATATGGGCTGGAATCTTATTGGTAGATTTTTCGGATTGATGATGGACAAATTTGTTGGACCTGATTTCGAAGCAGGACTCCATAATCTTGATAGTTTGGTTGCCTCAATGCCTAAGGCCCCAACTTATGAAATCACTGCAGTGAATGTTGATTCAAAACCTTACCTCGGAGTTACCGATTCTGCAAGCATGAGTGACAAAGGAGCCATTGGAGCTAAGTATGGAGAAATGTATGGAATTATTGGCGCTGAAATGAAAAAGCAAAAACTGAATATGGCGAATGCTCCGATGGGAATTATGCTCAAAATAGATGGAGATAAATTTGTGTGGGAAGCCGGAATGGAAACAGATAAACCAGGTAAGTCAAGCGGAAGAGTGATTGCCGGAAATACCTATGCAGGTGAAGCTGCCTTTGTAAAATATTTTGGTGCATATGAAAAAACCCAATCTGCATATGAAGCGGTTTACAAATGGATTGGTGAGCAAGGAAAATCTCCGAATGGAAATGCATGGGAA
>DMRR01000097.1:2364-8816 GCA_003455275.1 Bacteroidota bacterium
GATATTTATGTTCCGATGAAATAATTTTTCTAAACAGTGAAGCCGGGCTGCTATAAAAAATAGCAGCCCTTTTTTTTTACATTAATATGACACAATTATTAAGAGGCTTTTCCGTTTGCCTCAAATCATATCTTATAATTGTTCTCTCCTCATGCCACTCGGAACTACCACATGGCGAAAACGAAATGAAGACAAATTGCTTCGGTTGCTTTCCGTAGCAAAACAGTATAATATCACGAATCCATCTATCATTCATATTGGTCCGGGCGGGGCCGTAGGTTTCATGCTTAAGCTGCTTCCTCCGGGTCAAAAAAGTAATTGGTCAATAACACAAAAAGTTAAACGCTGTATTTTGAAAGCAATGGAAACCACATTTCGGCATACAGGGTTGTTTGAATTAGAATGTGCAGAGTTGCTCGACCTTCTTTATTCACTCGAAGAACTGAAGCCATCAAAGATTTATGTTTTTGATAAAGAAGATAAAGTGATACGGGCTGCAACAAAATTGAGCAATCAACATGGGATTAAAATTCCAGTAAATGGAACCATTCTGAATATAGAAAAGAATGGTATAACAAATCAGGGCGATATTGTTGTTGCATATAATGTTATGAATAGGGCAAAAGACAAAGTCAGTTGTTTAAAAAATATTCAAAGCGCAGTTAAGCAAGGAGGAATTCTTTCAATTAATCATGTTATAAATGCAAAGAATTTTGTGAAGATTGAAGAAGGTTTATAGAAGAAAATATTAATTTAGAACGAATGGAAATTTTTTATTCTCCTGAAATTATCAATGGAAAAAATGAACTCGGTGAAGAAGAATCTTTTCACTGCGTGAAAGTGCTGCGCCACCGCGAAGGCGATGAAATTCTGATTGCCGATGGCATTGGAAATTTTTACAAAGCCAAAATAATTCTTGCGCACAAAGCGCATTGCAGTTTTGAAGTAACAGAAAAATGGAAGGGAGAAAATGCGTTGAAGTTTCAACTTCATCTTGCAATTGCACCAACAAAAAATTTGGATAGAATGGAATGGCTCTGCGAAAAGGCAACGGAGATTGGTGTGAGTGAAATTTCATTTCTTGAATGCGAACACAGCGAGCGCAGGAAAATAAATCTAGAAAGAATGAAGCGCATTTGCGTGAGCGCAATGAAGCAAAGCATGAGAGCAAGTGTTCCGAAGTTGAATGAGATGGTGGGGTTTCAGAGTTTCATTAGTGAAAGGCCAAAGGTGAAAGGTGAAAAATTCATTTGCCATTTGTCTGAAAAAAATATCTCGCTCGCTTCAGCTTACACAAAAGGAAACGATGCAATTGTGTTGATCGGGCCGGAAGGAGATTTCTCTAATGAAGAGTTAAAACTGGCTGCTGACAATGGTTTCACTGAAGTAATTTTAGGCAACAGCCGATTGAGAACTGAAACCGCAGCACTTGTTGCTCTGGTTCAACTAAATTCGCTTGTTCAATGAAACTAAAAATAATTTTTCTTTCACTCTTTTTTTTCATCACCTTAACTGCATTTGCTCCTGCTCCTACTATTCAATTTGCGCTTTTGAAATATAGCGGCGGTGGTGATTGGTATAATGATGTTCATTCGCTTCGCAATCTTGCGCGCTTCTGCAATGCGCAAATCGGAACCAACATCAGTGAGGAATATGGAACTGTGGAGCCGGGAAGTCCTGATATTTTCAATTACCCATTTGTGTATATGACTGGTCACGGTAATGTGGTGTTCAGTAATGACGAAGCAAAAAATCTTCGCACCTATCTCATCGGTGGCGGATTTCTTTTTATCAATGACGATTACGGAATGGATCCTTACATCCGCAGCACTATGAAAAAAGTTTTCCCTGAATTGGATATGGTGGAGCTTCCGTTTTCTCACGGCATCTATCATCAGAAATTTGAGTTCCCGAATGGCTTACCTAAAATTCACGAACATGATAATAAACCTCCGCAAGGATTTGGTCTTATTTACGAAGGACGATTAGTTGCCTTCTACAATTTTGAGTGCGACCTTGGTGATGGCTGGGATGATGTGCACAATGACCCGCTTGAGTTGCGCACCAAAGCACTTCAAATGGGTGCAAACATTATTCAGTATGTTTTCGGGATTAATGGGTAGAAGAAATTTTCTTCAAAATATTTTTCACTGCAAGCGGACCTTCATAAATAAGTCCGGTGTAGAGTTGAATTAAGTCGGCTCCCGCATCCAGCATTCGCGTTGCATCATCGGGAGTATGAATACCACCGACTCCAATAATTGCGAGTTGATTGTTTGTTTTTTCTCCAATGTGTTTCACCACTTCAACAGATTTTTTGGTGAGTGGTTTTCCGCTTAAGCCGCCGTTTCCAATTTCATTTAGCTTGCTGGAAGAAGTTTTCAATCCATCACGATTGATGGTAGTGTTGGTTGCAATGATTCCGCTGAGTTTATTGTCGAGGCAGATTTGAATGATCAAATCAATCTGCTGCAAAGTCAGGTCGGGCGCTATTTTCAGCAGGAGCGGTTTGCCGCCGAGTTCACTGTTTTTTTGTTGAAGCGTGGAAAGAATTTCGCGCAGCGGTTTTTCTTCCTGCAGTTCGCGAAGGTTCGGTGTGTTGGGTGAACTCACATTCACCACGAAGTAATCCACTGCATCAAATAATTTTTCGAAGGAGATTAAGTAATCACTCACTGCATTTTCATTCGGAGTGATTTTGTTTTTACCGATGTTTCCACCGATAATAATTTTTGAATGAGCACGCGCCGCTTTGATTCTTGCCGCTGCTACTTCCACTCCATAATTATTAAATCCCATCCGGTTGATGAGCGCTTCATCTTTTGGAAGACGAAACAATCTTGGCTTCTCATTTCCCGGTTGCGGTAGCGGAGTTACTGTTCCTATTTCTACAAAACCAAAACCGAGCGATTCCATTTCGCGGATGTAAAATCCATTCTTATCAAAGCCCGCAGCAAGTCCTACAGCATTCGGAAACTTTAAGCCCATCACTTCTTTCTCCAATGAAGAATGGTGATACGAACACATTTTCTTCAAGCCCCATCTGATAGGTGCCTGCTTCATCATTGCGGTGGTGAAATGATGCGCCTGCTCAGCAGAGAGATTAAAGAGTAAGGGTTTGATGAGCGATTTATACATGTGCAGCGGCACAAGAATAAAATTTTGTGCGCTGATATTTCTGAGAAGTTTGAATGAAAAGCTAACTAAGCTTCGATAAAGCCTTATCAAGATTCGAAATCACCTCATCAATTTCTTCGCGGGTGCAGGTTCCAACTGAGAGGCGATACCATTTTGAATCAGGAGAAGAACCGAAAGCATAGAACGGAACAATTCCCATTTTTGCTTCTTCCAGAATGTAAGCAGTTGCATCAGCAGTGTTGCGAAGAATTTTTCCGTCGGCAGTTTTCTTTCCATCCAAATCGAAACTCACGGTGAGATAAATTGCAGCTTGCGGAGCAATGGCATCCACTGCATATCCTTTTGCTTTCAACTGCATGAAGCCCTTGTAAAAATTTTCGAGGCGGTAATCAATTTCATTTTTGAAATGAGAGAGATAACGATTGATGTTGTGCTGCTGACTGAGGTAGCGCGCACTCGCAACCTGCTCCGCCTTTGGCGCCCACGCTCCCACATGCGAGAGAATGGCTTTCATTTTATCAATGATGCTTTGCGGTCCGAAAGTCCAGCCCACGCGAACTCCTGTTGCAGCAAATGCTTTTGAAAGTCCATCTACAAAAATGGTGTAGTTGCGCATTTCAGGTCGGAGCGAAACCGGATTCACATGCTTTGTGTCACCGAATGTGAGTGTGCTGTAAATCTGATCATACATGAGGTAGAGCGGTTTCTCATCCGGTGAGCGGCGATTGTTTTCTTCCAAAACCAAATCGCAAATTTCAGTAAGTGTTTCTTCACTGAACACGGTGCCGGTAGGATTGAGCGGAGAGCAAAGTGATATCAATGTTGCTTCCTTCACATGCGGGCGAATGTCATCTGCGGTGGGCATGAAATTATTTTCAGCAGAAGTTTCAATCATGATGCTTTGTGCATGACTGAGATGCGTGTAGTGATTGTTGTTCCAGCTTGGCACAGGGAAAATCACTTTGTCGCCCGCATCAAGCAGCGTGATGTAAGTAGCATAAATGGCAGGGCGCGCGCCGCTCGTGATCAGAATTTCATCAGTGTTATAGCTGAGCGAAAAAAAGTTTTTGATAAAAGATGAAACTTCTTTGCGCAGTTCGATAATTCCGTTTGCAGTCGGGTAGTTCGTGTGTCCTTCATGCATTGCCTGAATAATTTCATCCGTAAGTTCTGCAGGAATAGGAAAAACTTTCGGGTCAAAATCGCCAATGGTGTAGTTGAAAATTTTTTCGCCGCGACGAATCCGTTCATTTATTTCTCCTCCTAGTTTTATGATTTCAGAGCCGATGAGGTTCTCAGCCATTTCAGAGACGAGTAATTCGCGCGTTGCAATTTCTTGAGGCATAAAATGAATTTCAGTTTGGTGGGCGCAAGATAACTGATGGATCATTTCTGATTACTAATCACGGATTGAAAAAAGATTAACAGCTAAACCATTTTGATTTCATATCTGCTTGTAAAAAAAAAATAAAAAAATTTCCGCAGTTAAATGGATGCATATATACTTGCAGCCAAATAGCTGCATAATGGAATCAAGAAGAGATGTTTTTCAGGCAATCGCGGACCCCACCCGCAGAGCAATACTCACCTTGCTGGCAGCCGGTTCCTTAACTCCGGGTGCCATTGCGGAGGATTTTCACACCTCAAGGCAAACAATATCCAAACACATAAAAATTCTTACTGAATGTGATCTTCTGAAACAGGAAATATCAGGCCGGGAGATTTACTACCACATTAACCCAAAAAAGATGAATGAGATTGACAGGTGGCTTTCGCAATTCAGAAAAACATGGGAAACCAGATTCAATCAATTAGATAAAGTTTTAACCTCTATGAAAAAAAAATAACAGATGCAGAACAACGAATTAAAATTTGAATTTACTGTAAATAAGGAAACGAAAATGGTTTATATCCAGAGAGTTTGCTGCCGATCTTTCATTGGCTTGGGATGCTTTTACCAAAGCTGAATTAATTGATCAATGGATTGCTCCTGCTCCTATGACTGCAAAAACTAAGTATATGAATTTTGTTGTGGGCGGAAAAAGGTTTTATGCCATGATTAGCCCGGAAGGGAAAGAAATGTGGGCGATACAGGAATTTACTTCAATTACTCCGAAAACAAATTTCAAGATGAAGAATGCATTTGCTGACAAAGATGAAAATCCGCAACTGCCGGGATCGGATTGGGATTTTAGTTTCAGTGAACATGGCGGCATTACCACAGTTAAAATTTCAATCTACAACGAATCGTTAGCGCGCCTGGAGGGCTTGCTTTATGGATTCAAACTTGGATATACTGCTTCGTTAAGCAATCTTGAAAAACTTTTGGCGATTCTGTCATCCAGATAATTTACAATTATGAATCGAAACACTGAACATAAAAGGAGTAAATTCAAAAGATAATAATGCAATTAAGGAAGAATGCGAATTCCGGAAACTGGTTTCAGCAGAAGTTGATCTTTATAAAAAAATTCGCCTTGAGTGCCTTCAAAAATTTCCTGACAACTTTGGTTCATATTATGAGGAAGAACTTCAAACAAATGAATTCAAATTCGAGAAGGCAATTCTTTCAGGTACAGAATCAGATTTCATGATCGGAGCATTTTTATCTAATTCATTAATTGGAATATGCGGTTTCACCAGAATGAAAAGAAAGAAGACTAATCATATTGGCGAAATAAGCCAGCTCTATATAAAACCGGAATTTTCTGGAAAAGGAATTGCAACTGGATTAATGAAATCTGCAATTGATGAGGCATTTAAAATTAAAGGTCTTGAAAAAATAATTCTCGCAGCTGTTGAAAGCAATTCTGCAGCGCTAAAGCTTTATCAAAAATTTAATTTTGTTGAATATGGCCGGCTTGAAAATTATTTTAAAGTAAAAGGGAAATACCAGACACAGGTATTTTTATCATTTACCAAATCAGTTAATGAGCCACATTAGATTTCTTCTGGTTTTCATCCAACATCGAAATATATTTTTACTCCATGTATAATCTTTCTTACTTTAAAGAAGAAGACAAGCAAGTCTTACTTCAATTTATGTTCGATCATCCTTTTGCATTTCTTACCGGAAGTTTTAAAAACGGAAAGCAAGTAGCTACCCAAATTCCTCTGCTAGTGGAAGAGCGAAATGGAAAATTATTTCTCCTCGGCCACATCATGAGAAATACAGATCATCACAAAGCTTTTCTGGAAAACCCGCAATCACTTGTTGTCTTTACCGGACCAAGTACCTATGTGAGCGCTAGCTGGTACACCAATCCGCAAATAGGTTCTACCTGGAATTATATGAGTATACATATTAGTGGCCG
>DMRR01000075.1 GCA_003455275.1 Bacteroidota bacterium
GAGTAAAGTCAGTTGGCAATTCGCAGGTTAGTTCTTTTGAAGAATTGAATTCAAAAGATTTTATTTCCCTTTCTCTCAACAAAAATTTTTCAATCCCCTTTGCGTTGTAAATTGCAAACGCATTTGAATTGCTGATGTCAAGAAAAATTTTTCTCTTCGTTTTATTTTCTTTCTCTCCGTTCTTCTTATTCGCTACACACAATCGTGCAGGAGAAATCACTTACACCAAGGATCCCGGAACTACGCTTTCTTATACTGTAACTGTTACAACATTTACCAAAGAGAGCAGCTCTGCGGCAGACCGCGACTCGTTAATTGTCCGGTATTATCATATCGCTTCAGGCACTTACAAATTTGATACAGTTGCAAGAGTAAACGGACCGGATGTCGCGCCGCCGAATGGAGTACCCGACGGAGAATCTCTGGGCAACGACATCAAGATGAACATTTATATCAGCCATCACACCTTCAGCGGTTTTGGCAATTACATTATTTCAATGCAGGACTTAAACCGAATTGGAGGAATATGCAATATCGTAAACTCAGTGAATCAGCCATTTTATGTTGAAGATACTTTGATGATTCAGGATCCGCAGTTTGTGACTTTCAATAATTCTCCGGTGCTCACTAATTACCCAATGGATTTTGGTGTGGCTAATTCCGTTTATGTCCATAATCCCAATGCATATGATCCTGATGGTGATAGCTTGCATTTTGAATTTACAATTCCGAAAGTCAATGAACTAACTGATGTAAGTGGTTACACGCAACCCAATACAACCAGCGAATCACTTACCATTAACCCATCAACAGGTGAAATAATCTGGGACAAACCTGGAACCTGTTGTGTTTACAACATTGCCATTCTCATCACCGAATACAGGCTTGTGCAAGGTCAGGGATATATTAAAGTTGGAACGATGGTTCGCGATATGGAAATTATTATTGATTGCAAACCAAATCTGCCGCCGGTTATTGCTGATGTACATGATACCTGTATTGTGGCGGGTGCCTTGTTGACATTGAAAGTGCGCTCTACAGATCCTAACCCGGGACAGCAGATTACGCTTGAAGCGAACGGAGGCCCGTTTGTAGCCAATCCACCGGATACTGCACAATTTATTTTGGATCCTGATACAATGGGATATGGAACTTTTGTATGGCAAACAGTCTGCAATCATGCGCGTCATCAGTTTTATGAAGTTGTGTTTAAAGCAACTGATGATTACGAAACGCTACCGCTGGCTGATTTGGAAACCTGGTTGATACATGTAGCTGCACCGGCGCCGGAAAATCTTACAGCAACACCACAGGGCAACAGCATAATTGTAAACTGGAATAATCCTTATGTGTGTGCAGGTGCAAAAAAATTTCTTGGTTTTTCACTATGGCGAAGAGAAGGCTCAAATCCATTCGTGAATGACACCTGCAACCCAACCATGATTGGAAAAGGTTATACAAAAATTCTCTCAGAATATAATGCATACACTTATACAGATTTAAATGTGGAGCGCGGAAAAGAATACTGTTACCGTGTTGAGGCTGAATTCGCTGATACAACTTTCATAGGAATTTATAATAATTTTTTCGAAAGCCTTGCTTCAAACGAAGATTGCGCTTCGCTAAAATTGGATGTGCCGGTTATAACTCATGCGAGTGTTCGGAATACTGATTTAGTAAACGGAAGTATTTATGTAGGCTGGGCAAAGCCGTCCGGAACCGATCTGGATACTGTTCAAAATCCTGGACCTTATCAATACAAAATTTATCACTCACCTGATTTCAATGGAAATAATCTTCAGCTTATTCATACTGTCACTGCTGCCGGTTTCTCAGCACTTACAGATACATTTTATATTGATACTTTGATTAACACGGTTGACAATCCATGGAGCTACAAGGTTTCTTTTTTAAGTAACGGAGATTCAATCGGTGAGACGGAAATTGCTTCAAGCATTTTTTTAGTTGCCACCGGCGCCGATAATAAAGTGAACCTCACCTGGAGCGAAAATGTGCCTTGGACAAATGAATTCTATTCTATTTACAGAAAAAATAAAATCACATTGCTGTGGGATTCAATCGGCGTTTCAGTAACGCAATCCTATTCTGATAAAAATCTTTTTAATGACTCTACCTATTGCTATTATGTTAAAAGCACAGGCGGTTATTCCTCTCCCGGAATTATTTACCCAATCATAAATTTCTCACAGCGAACTTGCGCAGTACCAATTGATACAGTGGGGCCTTGTCCGCCGGTAATCACTGTTACAAATGATTGTTCGAATCCTGATTTTTCATTTGGTTCTTTTACCAACTTGATTCAATGGAACCTGCAAACATCAGAGTGTGCCGTGGATTTGCTTCATTACAATCTTTACTATTCTCCTATAGAGGGAGAAGATTTGAAACTGATTGATTCTTCAATCTCAAATATCAGTACATCATTTA
The DNA here is from genome assembly GCA_003455275.1 of Bacteroidota bacterium. Lineage (GTDB taxonomy): Bacteria > Bacteroidota > Bacteroidia > Chitinophagales > UBA10324 > CAXBPY01. Next base: position 2,449 of record DMRR01000075.1, read on the forward strand.
TCCATCATTTGGAAAATTCGGTTGCAGGTTGTTATGCTGTGAGCGGAGTTGATTCTAACTACAATGAAGGACCCAAAAGCGCAATAGTTTGCATAGAAAATTGCCCATACTATGAACTTCCAAATGTTTTTACTCCGAACGGAGACGATCACAATGATGTGTTTCATCCTTTCCTTCCATATAAGTACATAGCAAAGATTGACATTAAGATTTTTGACAGTTGGGGGGTCGAAGTTTTTGAAACCACAGATCCGAATATTGGGTGGGATGGAAAAAATATTCAGAATGGAAAAATGTGCCCTGACGGAACTTACTATTATGTCTGCGATGTGTATGAGCAAACTTTACAAGGAACAGTGAAATGGAAAAAACCACTTTCAGGATTTATTCATCTTTATAAATAATTATTGTGTTCACCGGAATTGTTGAGTGCTTTGGAAATATTGTGAATGTGAAATTGGAAGGTGGAAATAAAATTTTCACTATCGAATCTGAAATTTCTGCTCTTTTAAAAATTGATCAAAGCATTTTGCATGACGGCGTTTGCCTTACGGTGGTTGAGGTAAAAAATAATTCGCACAGAGTTATTGCGATAGATGAAACACTGAGGCGAACAAATCTTTCTAAATGGAATAAAGGAACCGAGTTAAACCTTGAGCGCGCTATGCCTTCTGATGGAAGATTTGACGGACACATAGTGCAAGGTCATATCGATACAACTGCCAAAGTCAAAAAAATAAAAGAGAAAAATGGCTCATGGATTTTTGAATTCACTTTATTGAATTCTCATAAAGGAATGATTGCCGGGAAAGGAAGCATCTGTGTAAACGGGGTAAGTCTGACAGTTGTGAGTGAGACAAAAAAAACTTTTTCAGTTGCCATTATTCCTTACACCTATCAGCACACCAATTTTTCGAGATTGAAAAAAGGAGACGAAGTGAATATTGAATTTGATATTATTGGAAAATATGTCCGCAACATTTTGCGCAGTTAACCCACTCCGGGATTAATCTTTCTGCTTCTTTTTATCGTCCAGATGCACCCGGCAATTCCAGTGATCACAAGCAGAAGCGCAATTATTTCTGCCTGAGTAGGAGAGAGACCTAGAAAATGATATCGATCATTTACCCGGATCTGTTCGATTAAAAATCTTTCCATGCCATTCAGAATTAAATAAATGCTGAACAGCAATCCCGGAATGGAAATTCTTTTTCTCAAGAACCATAATAAAGCGAAAATGAATAAGCACATGACTGTTTCATAAAACGGCGTAGGGAAAACCGGAATAGCCAATTGGTTGCAATGCTTTCCAACACAATCAGCAATCGGAATTCCTTCACTGTTTACATTGTGCGGATAGGTATAAGACCACATCCAATCTGGCAAGAAGGAAAGCAAGGCAGGTTTCGGAGCGGTGTTTTCAATTCCCCAATCACCATCGCCGGCAACCTGGCACCCGATGCGGCCCACTCCATATCCGGCAATGAGTACCGGAGCCATCACATC
>DMRR01000034.1 GCA_003455275.1 Bacteroidota bacterium
GGCAGATTGCAAACCATAAAAAACTGAACGCTCAGGATTTGAAGTAAAAAATTTTTTACTTATAGTGTTAAGCAAATTCACCTTATTGGTATCACTTTTTGAATTATTTAGAACCTTGAGCAAACTATCCAATTGGGCATCTTGTCCAAAGGCAGCTCCCGTCAATAAGATGATTGAACTTATGATGCTTAATATGCGATAAATCATATTCAACAAATGTAACAGGAAATAAAACCTTCGACACTTATTCAGTTTTATGATTCAACATTCATTGAAATTATTGCAGGTGAAATAATAAAAACTAAAACGGCTGAAGTGGTAGTTGCTTCAGCCGTTTTCGATTTCAAAAAAATTAATTAGTCATTACTCTTTGGCGAATTTCATCATTTGAGAATTTTCACCTTGAGTAATTCTAAGGAAGTAAACGCCGACCGGGAAATCACATTGCACAGTTAAGGTAGAATTCGGAGTAATTTCTGGAACCTTATAAATTAGTTTACCAAGCATGTCATATACTTCAGCGTGAACGATCTCATCCGATGAACTTTGTACATCAATTATCATATTAGAATTAACCGGGTTAGGATAAACAGAGGCTTCAAGCCCTTCCATAGGGATTCCATTTTCGTCAAGTCTTGCAGTACAACCGTTCAGAACATGAACTTGAATACTTCCGTTTGAGATGGTTAGGGTAGGAGCTTCATTATCACTTGCTCCTTGCTGAGTATCGAATATGACATTGCCGGTACTCTTATCCCAAATCTTAACACGCATTCTGTTTGCAACTGAAGGCACACGGTCTTTATCAGTTTGAGAAACAAGGATGCCATAATTTCCTGCACCATTAATTGTTCCGGAACCTCGGAAGATTGCAAGATAGCAACCTGAAATTGCAAGGTATTCCCAATCAGTTGGAGCAGAAGTTTTGAACTTCAAGTTTGCAGCCTGAAAATTTAATTCCATTTCTCCCTGAAACCCACCGGTGTTTTTTGGTTTACAGTTACTGCCGAAATTTACTTTACCGGTAAGCGAAGGGTTAGATGTCAATGAACCTGCAGGTGGATAGAAAAATCCTCCACCGGTAGCAAATTGGTTTCCTGTTACATACACTGCGAGATATTGAAGTGAAGTGGTCGCGTATAAACCTCCACCATCTGTAACCTTTACCGTGGGTTCATACACACCTGAGGCAGTATAGGTATGGGACGCAGTAGCATTGTGCGACGAAATTCCACTAACTATAGTATGAGCAGATCCATCATTCCAATCAAACTCAACTGTATAAGGACCGCCTCCATTTTCATCATTCCAGGAAATGCTAAGAGTTGTTGTACTTCCGGTTGCCATTGTATTTCCAACACTGGAAGTCGGAGAAACCGAAAATGTAGGAGCTGTATTTGAAAGAGTGACAATTACACTTTGCGTTGCACTGGCTGAATGACCATGATTGTCGCTTGCAATCCATGTGACGATTGTTGTTCCACCGTAAAAAACTGAAGGAGCATTATTCGAAATACTCACTGAACCACAGTTGTCGGTTACCGTCGGAGATCCAAGGTCAACATTTGATAAAGATGATGCACCAGCAGGAGCAGTAATGTTTATTGAAGGAGGGGTAATGATTGTGGGACTTTCATTATCATTTACAGTTACATCAAACGAGAGAGAAGAACTGCCGCATGTATTAACAGCAGTTGTTAAAACAGTTGTTGTCCCGATTTCAAAATCAGAACCTGAAGGGTTGGAATAAATAACACTTGGATAAGGAATTCCGGTCACTGTTACTTCAGGATAAAAAACAGTGGCACCACATCTCCCGGCTTGATTATTTTGAGAAACATTTGCAGGAACCGAAGTAATTTGGGGTGGAATATTAACCGATACAGCAATAGCAGTTCTGGTTGGGCTGGATAAACCTGAGGTCGAGTTGTAGGATTCAGCATAATAAGTTTTCGATTCAGTCGGCGAGACAGAAAGGTTTGCTCCGCTGTTACTAACACCAATGAATGATCCACCCGTTGCATCTACATACCACCTAATCTGATTACCCGCCGATATAGCTTTGAGATTTGTAGAACTTCCTGAGCAAACAGCAGAAGGAGTCGCGGTTACATTGGTAGGAGCACTTGGTGCTATTTGCGCGAAAAGAGATGAACAGCTTATCAGAGCTAAAAGAAGAAAAGTTGACAAAACTGCTTTGATACCTTGCGAATTGAATTTGGTAAGGTTGGTTGTTATATTGTAAAAGTTTAAATTCATGATGAAAGGTTTTTTAATTATTAATCAGAATCAAAAACATGCTTTCGTGCAGTTGGCAAACGGGGCCTGCTTCTCCACACTGTGGAGTGTAAACCTTTTAGTAAATTGATGGTGATTTCTTTGGTCTGTTCTCAGTTTTTGAACAGAGGAATAATCGTTACGATGTGATTTTAAAAAAGTTGCCCTGAACGGGAAAAAGGAAAGCCTGAACAGGAATAGCAAAGGCTGAAAAGGATTATTGGGATTTATTTCAGCTTAATTTTCAGATATATTTTTATTGAGAAAATGAAAATCTATCCGACTTTCGGTAAATAAATCGCGCACAGAAAAAAAAGCTCCTTCAAAATTTTTTTTGAAGGAGCTTAGGAATTTTAATGAGTGAAAATTATTCCAGTACGACTTTAACTGATTTCACCAACTCTCCATTTCTTTCAACAGTAAGGAAATAAATTCCGGATGAAAGTTCTGACAAATTAAATTCTTCACTCTAATTCGGTCAATTAAATAAGCAATTATGGTGGCATCAAAAAAAAATGCCTGAAAGATTTTCTTTCAGGCATTAAAATTATTCTTAGAAAATTTTTATGCTCCTTCAGCTGTTGCAAACTTTTCCTGGATTCTTGCTTTTTTACCTTTGAGATCACGGAGATAATAAAGTCTTGCCCGACGAACTCGACCTTTTTTGTTCACTTCTATGCTTTCGATACTTGGAGAGAAAAGTGGAAAAATTCTATCCACACCAACACCTGAAGACATTTTTCGAACTGTGAAAGTCTGTGTTTCTCCATGTCCGCGTCGCTGAATAACATCACCACGAAATGCCTGGATTCTTTCTTTATTTCCTTCAATGATCTTATAGTTAACAGTGATATTATCACCGGCTTTAAAATCGGGGAATTTCTTTTTCGCTGTTAATTGTTCATGTACATACTTTATTGCGTCCATAGTGAAAAATTTTTGAGTAATTGACCTGATTAATTTTCAGGGAGCGCAAATATAAAAGCATGATGGACTTTACCAACTTGAAACTAAATCGAAAAAAAATCTGTCGCAAAATTTTTGTTTGAACCGTAGTCATCAAAATTATTTTCGCCGCCCGATATAAAAACCAATGAGGAGTGACCCTAAAATAATTTGTGTTGGATATATGAAAACCGGCACCACTTCCATGCGCATTGCATTAAGAGAATTGGGTTATCGGACAACTGGAAATAATCATCAGCTTTTATTTCCTATTCTGAAAAAAAAATGGAATGTAGTTTATGCTTTTCTAGATAACTATGATGCCATAGCCGACAATCCATGGCCTAAAATCTACAAGGAACTTGACCAGGAATTTCCTGGAAGTAAATTTATACTCACAGAGCGTGATGCTGAGGGTTGGTATAAAAGTTTAGATAAACACATAGGTAATCTCCGCAATCCAATGCACGAATGGCTTTATGGCAGAGGAAAAGGAATTCCTAAACATAATAAGGATAGTATTATAAAAACCTATAACGAGCATCTTAAGGATGTTTATGATTATTTCAGTAATCGTCCGTCTGATTTTTTGGTAATGAATTTTAAGAATGGCGACGGTTGGGAGAAACTTTGTTTCTTTCTTGGAAAACCAATTCCGGATGTTCCGTTTCCATATGCAAACAAAGGGGAGGAAAAAGTGAAGCGTTCTCTAAAATTCAGAATCAGGAGAAAACTTAAATTTATTT
>DMRR01000222.1 GCA_003455275.1 Bacteroidota bacterium
CATTGTAAGAATTGGTACCCCCGATTTTCAGAGGGTGGCAAAAATTGCGGTTCAGTAATTGACTGAACGATGTTAGTTATGAAACAAATATTTCTTCCTCTGGTTTTATTTGCTTTTGTGGTCGCATGTTGCACTCAAAAGCATTCTGGTCGTGTAGACCCTCCTGTTGAAACGAACTATCATACAGGAAAAACGCACGGTATAGTTTCACATAAATATATCAGTACAGGCTGTGGAACTGTAGTGATTGTTAATTGGCAGCATCCAGATTCTGAATTTGTACTTATTCCTCTTGACACCTTGTCCCCGGATTTAGATAAAGATGGACTAGAAATTTATTTCAATTACCAACCGCTTAAGAGACCAAACCCACCTGGATGCGCCACGGGAAATCCCGCAAAATTGACAGACATAGAAAAGAAATAGCCTATCTTGATATAACCTGTGATACCTTTTTATCTAAAAATCTAAAAAGGTAAATTCATTTTAGTGAATTGAATAATTGAGGTTTCGAAGCTCATAAACATCCCGACACATTTACCTATTTATTTGCACTAAATGCAAGAGTCAATTCATATTGTTGAATGCCCGCGTGATGCTATGCAGGGTTTAAAAGCATTCATTCCAACGAAGGAAAAAATTTCTTATCTCAATTCTTTGCTTGAAGTAGGATTTAACACACTCGACTTCGGAAGTTTTGTTTCTCCATCAGCAATTCCACAAATGGCAGACACAGCCCTTCTTCTTCCAGAATTGAATCTTGAAAAGACAGGGACAAAACTTCTTGCTATAGTTGCTAATGTTCGCGGTGCCCGCGAAGCAAGCATGTTCGAAGAGATTTCATTTCTTGGGTTTCCTTTTTCAATTTCAGAAACTTTTCAAAAAAGGAATACTAATTCTACTATTGATCAATCTCTGCATACGGTAGAACAGGCATGGAATATTTGTGAACAAAACAGAAAGCAATTAGTGATTTACCTCAGCATGGGTTTTGGAAATCCGTATGGTGATGAATGGAATTCTGAAATAGTATTGAACTGGACGGCAAGATTAGTTGATATGGGAATAAAAATTATTTCACTTGCTGATACAGTTGGTGTGGCAAATCCAAAAGACATCAGTTCTTTATTTTCTTCTCTCATTCCAGCTTTTCCTCAGATTGAATTTGGGGCTCATTTTCATACCAAACCAAATGCGTGGAAGGAAAAAATAGATGCTGCATACATGAATGGTTGCAGAAGATTTGATGGAGCACTTAAAGGATATGGTGGCTGTCCGATGGCCGATGATAAGCTCACCGGTAATATGCCAACAGAAAACCTTGTGAATTTTTTCAGAAGTAAAAATTTCGATTTGAATTTAGATGAGGCCCAGCTTGGAATAGCATTAGGAGAAGCGGATCAACTTTTTTCGAAATATGAATCTCACTGAGTTGTTTCGATTGAATTTATTTTTTCAATGATGATTTTTTCTGTTTCATCAAAATCTCTGGCTGCAACCTCATTTGAATAAACAAGTAACTCTTCTTTAATTTTTTTTCTGCTGATTCTTAAGTAAAATTTTTCGCTATCAAACGGAAATTTCATTCGCTGTACATCAAACAACTCAGAGTAAGGAATAAAAATTTCCTCATTCGTTAGGTCATTTGAAATCAATGAGAGGCCTTCATCTGAAATAGTGCAGGAAACCGGATGCTCCACAGATTTCAAAACTTTTCTGATATACATCACAAACCCCATCGTATTTAAAATAAAAACACTTATGAAAAGTGAAATTGAAAGGGCGATTGATAAATCATTTTGTTTGATCTCAAAAACTGTAAGTCCTAAAACTGCTATCCAAAAAATTGCAAAGAGAACTATTCGTCGCATGAAGTGCTCATAGGTAATTCTGTATGCCGGTATGCTGAACGAGTTCATGAAAATTATGAGCCGAATGTGAATCAAATTTATTCTTTCAAACTCACCTTAAGTTTATAAGGTTCATACTTCTTTCGATGCCAATTGAAATAAAATTTTTCACTGCTTCGGTAGCCGATTTAATTTTTTCATTCAGAATTTTTTTTTCATCAGCGTTCCATTCTCCCAAAACATAATTGACTTGAGATCCTTTCCTGAATTCATTCCCAATTCCAAATCTAAGTCGTGGATAATTCTGTGAGTTGAGTAATTGCTGAACACTTGTAAGCCCGTTGTGTCCGCCATCACTGCCATTTGCCTTCAGTCTTAGTTTCCCAAAAGGAAGCGCAAGGTCATCAACAATCACCAAAATATTTTCAATAGGAATTTGATATTCATTCATCCAGTACCGAACCGCTTTCCCGCTTTCATTCATATAAGTTACCGGCTTAATCAGGTGAATTGATTTTCCTTTCCAACGGTAAGTACAATGATCAGCCAATCTTGCAGAAAAAAAAGAAGCACCTGCATCTTCGGCAAGTGCTTCAACAATTTTAAATCCTATGTTATGTCTGGTGTTCGTGTATTCGTCACCAATATTTCCAAGACCTGCAATTAGAAATTTCATTCAACCCCTGAAATTGGATCTTGAAACTTAGATATTACTTTTTCTTTTCTTCTGCCTTGGCAGGTGCAGCACCCGCAGCCGGAGCACCAGGGGCAGCAGGAGCACCAGGAGCAGCAGCACCCGCAGCTGGAGCAGCAGCACCTTCAGCGGTTGTTGCAGCTGCAGCAGTAGTAGCCGCAACTTCTTCCTTCATTAATCTTGGAATCATTACAGATGCAACCGGAATATGCGGTGCATTCAGAATTTCAATTCCATCGAAAGCAAGTTCATCTACTCGAATTGATTTTCCGAATTCCAAATTCTCGCAATTAACCTCAATCGCTTTTGAGAGTTTTTCCGGAGTAGTTTTTACTTTCAATTTCTTTAATCGTTGAATGAGTTTTCCCCCTGTCTTGATCCCAACTGGTGTTCCGGTTAAGCGAATGGGAATTTCAACTACAATTTTTTTACTCGGTACTAGTTGAAGAAAATCAATATGGATAATTGCATCAGTTACCGGCTCAAACTGAATTTCCTTAATAATGCATTCAAAGCTTTTGTCACCGATTTTTATCTCTGCTGTGTGAAAATCAGGAGTATAAACAAGGGAGCGAAATGATTTTGATGGAGCAGAAAAGGAGATATTTTCTCCGGCACCATAAACATTACAAGGGATTTCTCCTTGTTTTCTAATTTCTTTCGAAGCCTTTTTGCCGAGATTTTCCCGCACTTTTCCTTCGATTGTTATTGATTTCATTTTAAAAAAATTTTCTTAATTGATGAATAATGAACTGATTGATTTGTGCTCATGCATGTTCCGGATTGCTGATGCAAACAATGGGGCAACAGATAGCACTTTTATTTTGTCTGACTTTTGTTTTAATGGAATGGTATTACACACCACCAATTCAGTCAGCTTTGAGTTTTCAATTTTTTCGTATGCCTTTCCAGAAAGCACAGGATGTGTAATCATTGCGCGAACACTTTTAGCGCCTTTTTGAATCAGCAGATCAGCAGCATTGCAAAGTGTTGAAGCAGTATCAATAATATCATCTACCAAAATAACATTGCGTCCGGTCACATCTCCGATTACGGTCATGCCCGCTACTTCATTTGGGCGCTTGCGGTACTTGTCACAGATTACCATCTCTTTTTGAAAATGTGTGGCAAGAATCCGAGCACGGTTTGTACTTCCAACATCAGGAGAAGCAAAAGTCATATCAGGTAGATCCAAATCCTTAAGATAAGGAATGAATATAGTATTGCTTTCAAGGTGATCAACAGGAATATCAAAGAATCCCTGAATCTGCGGGGCATGCAAATCCATTGTCATTATTCTATTTGCACCGGCTGCAGTAAGAAGATTTGCAACCATTTTACTCCCAATAGAAACTCTTGGCTTATCCTTTCTGTCCTGGCGTGCATAACCGAAATAAGGAATCACAGCAGTTATATATTTTGCCGAGGCGCGACGGGCAGAGTCCATCATCAACAAAAGTTCAAATAAATTATCAGTTGGGGCAAAAGTGCTCTGCACCATAAAAACATAATCACCACGAATACTTTCGTTTATTACTGGCTGCATTTCGCCATCGCTAAAGTGAAGTACCTTCTTTTCACCTAAATCCACCCCATATTCCATCGCAATTTCCTTTGCAAGATACTCGGAAGAATCACCGGCAAAAATTTTAACTTTTGATTCAATATAAGCTGACATGGATGGTAAAATTCAGGGGGCGCAAATATAAAGTTCCGCTCTATTTGAGCAAGTATGTAAAAAAATAAAACCGCTAGGGTTGCTGCACAATATTTTGTTGACCGACTAGGTCTCGAACCTAGACTCTTCTGAACCAAAATCAGACGTGTTGCCAGTTACACCATCGGTCAATGAGGGCGCAAATGTATTCATACATTTTTTCTGTCCAACAGCCCTGACCAAAATGATTTTTTATGTTTCATTATTTCAATTCCTTTCACTTCAATCCTCAACCAGACCATTTTGTATGCTTCCTCAACTCAATTTCATTTTTACATTTGTGCGCAAGAAATTTCTACCATGAAAAAAGCCCTTTGGATAATTGCCGCCATTATTGGTTTCATCATTGTGATGACTTTTACATTTCAAATGCTCGACTATAACGGCAGTTAGTTTTTTTCAAAAAGAAATTTACACCCAGTTTTAATGCGCACGCTGATTGCGATTGGCGGCGGTAGCATGATTGAAGGTGCTACGCGCTCCATTGATGAACATATTGTTTCTCTTACCGGAAAGAAAAATCCTCGCGCACTTTTTATTCCTACCGCTTCAAGTGATGATAAACAGTATTGGGAAAATTTTCAGAAAGTTTATGGAGACAGAATGGGATGCCGGCCTGAAGTATTATTTCTTCTCAATAAAAAAATTTCGAAGAAAGAAATTGAAACCAAGATTGAGCGTGCTGATATAATTTATGTGGGTGGTGGAAATACTTTAAAAATGATGCGTCGCTGGCGATGGCTTGGAGTTGATAAACTTATTTTAAAAGCATATCAAAGTGGAACTATTGTGACTGGAACAAGTGCCGGAGCAATTTGCTGGTTTCAATATGGGCACAGCGATTCAATGGCTTATTATCATCCCGATAAATGGGAACACATTCGTGTGAAAAGTTTAGGAATTATCAAAACAACTTTTTGTCCGCACTATCTGAAAGAAAAGCGTGATGCGCATTTCAGAAAAATGATTTCGAAGTTTGGGGGAAAAGGAATTGCCTGCGATGATTGTTCGGCTATTGAAATCAGGAATGAAAATTCATATCGCATTCTTCAGTCAAAAAAAACTGCTCATTCTTTCAGCGTGAAAAAAGTAAAAGGAAAAATTATTCAGCAGGAGATTGAAGTGAAGAAAGATTTTTCTCCGCTGAAAAATCTTCTATAAAAAAAGGCCGACACAATTTTTATTGCCTCGGTCTTCTTAATTCAATTAAGAAAATTATTTCTTCTCAAAAACTAATCGCGCATGATCCATGATCTCGCGCTCGAAGCACACACGATTCGGACGCACACGAAGCAAATCATACTGATATCGAAATTCTTTATCAGTAAAATATTTCGGGATGAGTGAGAGATACCACAAATATTTTTTCCACTGGAACTTGTAATAAAGTTTCGTCCACTCACGATTTGTTTTAATGTAATCAAGGCGTCCGCTGCTGTAATAAATCTTTTTCAGGTAAGGTTCTGCAACACGAATAATGTGCTCGTGACCATAGCTCAACCAGGAATCAGGATTGTGCTTAGTAAGTAGAGCTAGTATATATGCATCGCTACCTTTTGGTGCATTGATGTCAAATTTTTCGTAAGGCAGCATGTTCTTGCTGAACACCATTGCCTGCATGTAAAAGCGGCAGCCGGGTTTAAGTAAATTGAAAACATGATGAAAGTAATCATCATACACAGCATCCTGTTTGCCGTCAAGAAAATCTTTTACTGATGCCACATGCTCGAAACTTCCGAAAGCAGTTACAGCATCAAACATTCCGAAATCATCGGGAGTTACGAAGCGTGCATCTTTCAGGTAAACTTCCAATCCATTCTTTCGGCACGCTGCGGCTTGTCCTTCTGAAAGATTAACTCCAATAGCACGACAGCCAATATTTTTTTTCAGCCACATCCGCCCCAGCCGCAGCCGAGGTCGAGCACTTTGCTATCCTTTGTGATTCGTAACTGATCAGCAACGAAACGATATTTTTTTTCCTGCGCCTGATCGAGCGTGAGGGAAT
>DMRR01000214.1 GCA_003455275.1 Bacteroidota bacterium
ATAATGATGGTGCAGTGAAAAGGACAAACGCAACTAGATTTGATTCCATGAAAGAAAATGAAAAAATCATTGCAGCATTTATTGCAGGCGCTGTGATAGGCGGAGCAATCGCCTGGTTTCTTACCTCAGATAAAAAAGAGGAAATGATAAGCGACCTTAAAAGCACAGCTGACAGAGTGAAAAAAGAATTTGGAGAAGTGATTGATAAAGGAAGAAAGGTGATGGAAGATTTCGCTGTTAACAACAATGAAAAATGAATCTAAGAAAATATGAATGAAGCAAGAGAACATCTGGATGAGTTAAAAGAACTGGCGACAGATTACATAGAGAGCCGCATCGAACTGGTAAAACTAAAAGCGACAGAAAAAGTATCGCGCGTGATTGGAGTTTTTCTGACCTTGATGATTTTAGTAATCATTTTCTTTTTAGTACTGATAGCAGTATCAATTGTAGCGGGTGCTTATTTGAATTCGGTAATGAGCAGTCAGTATGCAGGTTTCTTACTGGTAGCCGGTGTTTACTGCTTCGCTCTTTTTATTTTATTAGTGAAAAGAAAAAGTGTTGAACAATTTTTTATGAGCCAGGTGATTCGTACAATTTATAAGAATGATGATACTGAAACCGGTGGCAGTTAATTCTTAATTGTGGATCTTAAGAAAGGCGATAACATTTGAAGGGGCGTTATTTTAAGTCTCCCCTTAATATGAACAGTTTAAAAATAGAGTTCAGAAAAAAAACAGGGCAAAAAAGTTTAGATGGCTGCATCGAATAATTACACTTATATATAGCAATTAAATTTCATTTCTTTGAACCTGTAAACCACCACAAAGAAAAAAATGTATACACAGGTAACTGATTACAAAACTTTATTACAAGAAAAACAAAGGCTCGAGGCTCATATCCTGGATACCGAAAAAAGATTGAAAAGCAAATGGCGCGATTTGCGGAATCATTACCCTGAAATGATTTTGAAACCAATTCTTCCTTTCAGTGACAGAACAAATGACAAGGTTTTCGGATGGATGGAATGGGTAAATGATTTTCTGTTCAACCGATTTTTGGGCAAAGAAGAAATGGGTATTAAGAGTGAAGCTGCAAAATTTATTGTTCGCCTTGCGCAGGTTTATTTTGTTCGGACAATAACAAAATTTTTTCAAAGGAAAAAATAGTCTTTCTTAAGTTTTAAAACTTTTATAAACTAAATCTTCAGCTTAACCTAAATGCAGCAGGCTTCTGATTAATTTTTCCTGACTTTTACTGAAGAAGATGTAATGAGGTAATCATTGTCATCATAAACATATACTTTGTATGTTCCCTCATCATAAAAAGTCACTTCTTTCCAAAACCAATTGTAGTCCGGCTCTATTTCCTGCCGTATAGTATTATCAAACTGTTCGCTGCCATCGCTCGATAATTTGTAGATATCATAGTTTACATAATAGCTCCGCGCCTCGTAAGGCAACTTAACCAGGAAATCAAAGTAGCCGCCATTATTACCAATAATGAATGCGTTGCTCTGATTAACAGGTGCTCCGCTCTGATCAACTGACTCGCAGAAGTAAATAGTTTGCGCACTTGTGCCCACAGCAATGCTGAGAAAAATAAATAGAGAGAATGTCTGAATCGAAAATTTTTTAAGGCTCATATTGATGAAAATTTTAATCTGTCAATTTGTTTAGAAATGAAAATTCTTTCTGAGGTGTAACAAACTTTCTATCGGATGTCGCATCGCAAAACGAAGATTCTTCCATCCCTTTTGGCCAAGTTTGCGGGGATTAATTTCATGTGCTGTAAGCAACAGCAAAGCGAGAATGCAAATGCGGATGATTAGTGTAAGAGACATGGATTAGAAAATTTATTTTGGTTAAAAAAAACTGCTCGCTCGGCAATGCCCCAGGTAGTGACAGCTATATCCAAATTAAAGCAGAAGCTCATAGTTCGGGTGCTGATCTTCACTCGTTGAATTCGCATCACATAAAGCATTAAACTATATGCAGGATTTGAATGATTTTCACTGAGGCTAATTTTTCCGCAAGGAGAAAAATCGTGCTGAGCATGCTTAAACAATAGAGAATGATTGCCGGACTTTGAATAATTAACAGGCTCAGAATTACAAGTTAATTTCCCTCTCATTGCTTGGGCATGCAGTGCACTATTGAATGCCGGAAATACTGTTAAGAAAAAAATGAACACGAACTTCATAATTGTTTTTAGGTGAAACCAAAAGTATTGGCCTGCCGCAGCGTGGTGCGAAATCTTCGTTAAGCGCTTATATTATCACGATGAAATAATTTATTTCATCTTTTATAAACTGAAAAAAAATAAAAGCAAAAGGATTGAAAATGTGGCATTATGCTCCAACAAACAAAATTTTGTTAGAAAGTAATTGAAAGGAGTGGGGCTGAAAAAATACTTTTGGCGCCATGCAATATTTTTTTCTTTTGGTCATTATACATACTTCTTTTTTAGAAAATATTTAAATCCCACATCCTAAAGCATGAATTGGAAATTCTGGAGAAAAAGTGCTACCCGCAAATCAAAAACGCGCGAGTGGATTGAGGCACTTGTATTTGCTGTAATAGCTGCAACACTTATCCGCACTTTTGCTATTGAAGCATACACCATTCCTACACCATCTATGGAGAAATCATTATTGGTTGGTGATTTTCTTTTTGTAAGTAAAATGCATTATGGCGCCAGAACACCCATGACGCTTCTTAGTTTCCCGTTTGCACACAACACCATGCCATTGATTGGAGGTAAATCATACCTAGAGTGGATTGAACTTGGTTATCATCGCATTCCCGGTTTTACACACATTAAGAACAATGATGTTGTAGTCTTTAACTATCCAATGGAAGATTTTCGTCCGGTTGACAAGCGTGAGAATTATATAAAACGATGCATTGCAATTCCCGGCGACACGCTTAAGATAACCAATGGAGATGTTTATGTAAACGGAAAGAAAAACTGGGAAGCTCCTGCTGCACAGGAAGAATATGCGGTTTATACTGACGGTACTTTAATCAGCTCTGATCTCCTGAATAAGCTGGAAGTAACTCAGGTATCAGTCAACACAGGTGTATATAGATTGATGATGACTACAATGGCAGCTGACACACTTCGGAAGTTATCGAATGTAAAAAGTGTTCAGCGATTTTATCTTGATGCAAACCCAACTCCTGAAACTCTTTTTCCAACCGACCCGAAAAACTTTCCCTGGAATATCGATAACTACGGGCCGATTGTAATTCCGAAAGCAGGTGTTCCAGTTAATCTGACTATAAATAATATTGCGCTTTATGCACGGCTGATTAATATTTACGAGCACCATAAACTGGAATTGCGCGGAGATAAAATTTTTATTGACGGAAAAGAATCTACTTCTTATACTCCTGCAATGGATTATTACTGGATGATGGGTGATAACCGTCACAATAGCCTCGACTCACGCTTCTGGGGATTTGTTCCCGAAGATCATATTGTAGGTAAGGCATGGTTTATCTGGATGAGCTGGAATACTGATGGAAGCTGGTTCAGCAAAATCCGCTGGAGCAGAATTTTCAATGGCATCAGGTAAGGGATTATTTCCTTTTCTATTAGTTTTTGAATTCGGCAGTACCTGGAAATAAGTACTGCCAGACTAATCAGGCTCACTCCACTTTTCAAATTATCCTGATTACAAATCAATCAGTCAGTTGATGCATTGAACTGATTGTATCATTTATTTGCGCGCCTTAATTCAATGCGCACAAAAACTCTTCGCAAGCCCCGCGTTCATGTAGTTACACTCGGGTGCAGTAAAAACACTGTTGACTCTGAAATTATGATGGGTCAGCTGCGCGCGAACAACTATGAAGTTGCGCACGACAACGACAACGATGACAGCCCGGTTGTGATCATCAATACTTGCGGATTCATTGACACTGCAAAGCAGGAAAGCATCAACACCATTCTTGAATTCAGTGAGCACAAGCGCGAAGGAAAAATTGATAAGCTGATCGTGACAGGATGTTTGAGCCAGCGCTATCGTGATGAGTTGAAAGAGGAAATGAAGGAAGTGGACA
This sequence comes from Bacteroidota bacterium, assembly GCA_003455275.1. Classification (GTDB taxonomy): domain Bacteria; phylum Bacteroidota; class Bacteroidia; order Chitinophagales; family UBA10324; genus CAXBPY01. The sequence goes on from DMRR01000214.1 coordinate 4,068, forward strand.
ATTGGTTCGGCACTTCAGAACTTCCCCGATTGCTCAAAACACTGAAGGCAGATTACAAGCACGAACTCGTAGGTGAAAGATTGCTCACCACTCCTGCACATTATGCTTATGTAAAAATCTCCGAGGGTTGCAACCGCACTTGTTCATTCTGTGCTATTCCGCTGATGCGCGGTGCTCATGTGAGCAAACCGATTGAAATGATTGAAGAAGAGATCAGGAATTTAGTGAAGCGTGGTGTAAAAGAATTTTTGCTCATCGCACAAGAGCTGACTTATTACGGACTGGACATATACAAGGAAAGAAAATTAAAGGAACTGCTGCTCCGTATTTCAGATATAGAAGGAGTGGAGTGGATCCGATTGCACTATGCGTATCCGAATAAATTCCCGACAGAAATTCTTGAAGTGATGCGAAACCGAAAAAATATCTGCAAGTATCTCGACATTCCTTTTCAGCATATCAGCGATCCGATATTGAAAGCGATGAAGCGGCAGACGGACAAAAATGAAATCACGCAGCTCATTAAAACTATACGCGCTGAAGTTCCGGGTATTGCATTGCGCACCACCATATTGGTTGGATTTCCCGGAGAGAAAAAGGAACACTTTGATGAACTCGTAGATTTTGTGAAAGAGATTGAATTCGATCGACTCGGTGTGTTCACTTACTCGCACGAAGAAGGAACTACAGGATTTGAATTGAAGGATGATGTGAGTACTGTCACAAAAAAGAAACGCGCGCAGCAACTAATGGATGTTCAACAGGAAATCTCAAGAAGGAAAAATGAAAACAAGATTGGTAATACCTATCGCGTGCTGATTGACCGAAAGGAAGGCGACTACTTTGTCGGAAGAACAGAATCTGATTCTCCGGAGATAGATAATGAAGTGTTGATTAATGCAACTGACACTTACCTGCGCGTTGGAGATTTTACAGATATAAAAATTACAGATGCTGAAGAGTTTGATCTCTTCGGTGAAATGATTTAGAACTTAAATCATAATTCAAAAAATCAAAATTCATAATTCTAATTTATCCCTCTCTTATTCAGCCACTGCTGATAAAGTTTTGCGTTGGCCTGATGAGCATTTAATGTCGAAGCAAATACATGGTATCCTGGTTTGGTTGAACTAGCGCAGAAATAGAGGTAGTCTGTTTCAGCCGGTTGCAAAACAGCATCAATACTTGTTGAGGAAGGCGTGCATATAGGCCCCGGAGGCAATCCGGTTTTTCGATAAGTGTTGTAAGGAGAATCTTTTGATTGTTCAATGTGTGTTTCCCTTATTCTTCGGATCGTAAAATCATTTAAAGCAAACTTGACAGTAGGATCTGCCTGCAGCAGCATTCCTTTTTTTAATCGGTTCAGATAGACTGATGCAATGGTTTGCTTTTCATCGTTCTGATTTGTTTCCTCTTCAATTATGCTTGCAAGAATTTCAACTTCGGTTGGTGTCAGTTTTTGATTCTGAGCTTCTTGCTTTCTCTTTTCATTCCAGAATAAATCATATTCTTTTTTCATACGAATAAAAAACTTATCTGCATTGGTGTTCCAGTAAAATTCATAAGTATTCGGAACAAACAAACAAATAACTTCTTCTTTATTAAATCCGAATTGTGATAAAAATGATTCCTCATTCAGGCAGGAAAGCAATACCGAACTATCTATCTCCAGTTTCGAACTTACGAAGGAAGCAAAATCATTTTTTGTTCTGAATTTATTAAGCACAAGTTTCACGGGAGTTTGTTTTCCGCTTCTCAGCAGGTGAACGAGGTCATAGTTGCTCATTCCTTTTTGCAATTCATATTTTCCGGGATGGATGTTCTCCGAAAGCGACATTCGTTCCGCTACCCAAAGAAACGATTCACTGTGAACAATAATTTTCTTTTGTGAAATAATATTGATCAGCTGCTGATAATTACAACCGGTCGGAACGAAAAGAAATTGTTTATCCAGATTAGCTGAAATATTAGGCGAATAAATTTTTTGATAAAAAGAATACCCGACGCCAATCGCTGAAATAATTACAACTGATATCAACGCAATTAAAACCTTCCTGAACCGGCTGATTTTTTTCTTCGTCATGAATGCACAAAGAAATCAAAAATGAAATAAGTTCATTCGTTCATTGGTGAATATGTTCGAAGAATAACAGTAAAGACAAAAAATAAAAAAACCGCCTTCAAGTTCTCTGTTAAGGTAAAACACCAAACCCTAAATGAGCGTTTCGGAAGGCGGTAAAACTCTTTTCAAGTTTTCTGGTTGAG
>DMRR01000169.1 GCA_003455275.1 Bacteroidota bacterium
AGCAACACACGCAACTTGTGCCGACGCGCAACTCTGTCCATGAGATCCATGAGCAACTGATTGTGATCAATTGCAATATTTACTTCTTCAAAAAACGGCGCGCATTCAAACTGACTTGGCGCAACTTCATTGTGACGCGTCTTCAGAGGGATTCCGAGTTTATAACATTCATTTTCCAAATCCATCATGTAAGCCTGCACGCGTTCAGGAATGGAACCGAAGTAATGATCCTCTAACTGCTGACCTTTTGCAGGTGAATGACCGAACAGTGTCCTTCCGCTTGCTACCAAATCAGGGCGCGCTTCATAAAGCGCTTCGTCCACCAAAAAATATTCTTGTTCCCAACCAAGAGTCGGAGTCACCTTCTGCACATTTTTATCGAAATAGTGACATACATCAATTGCTGCAGTTTCCAATGCCTGCAACGATTTCAAAAGAGGCGCTTTATAATCGAGTGCTTCACCATTGTAAGAAACAAAGATGGTTGGTATGCATAGGGTATTTGCATTTTCGGTTTCCATGATGAAAGCAGGAGACGAAGGGTCCCACGCTGTGTATCCGCGTGCTTCAAAAGTTGCGCGTAATCCACCGCTTGGAAAACTGGAAGCATCCGGTTCCTGTTGAACTAATGCATTACCATCAAACACTTCAATTCCTTTTCCTGTTGAAGTCTGTTGAAAAAATGCATCATGCTTTTCGGCTGTTGCTCCTGTGAGCGGCTGAAACCAGTGTGTATAATGCGTTACACCACGCTCCATGGCCCAGGCCTTCATACTCGCAGCAATGTTGTCTGCAATTTCGCGTTCGATTTTTTGCCCGGACTTGATCGCGTTCATCACACTTTCGAATGCTTGTTTCGTCAGGTGCTGACGCATCATATCTTCTGTAAATACATTGCGAGCATAAAAGTCAGAAACTTTTTTGCCTGGTTGATTTAGCTCAGCAACATGGTTGCCTGACACTTTGTGGAGCGCCGAAAGTCTGGTGTTGGTCATGATGTATGGAGGATTTTTTTGATGGGACAATGATAAAACCGTATTTATTGATTCATATTATTTTTATAAAAATATTTCAACAAATGATGATATAAAGCTATTTTTTTGAAATATTATTTATTCTTTCATTTGATCTTTTAATTTTTTATAAACTATTACTTAAATATTAATATATATTTTTATTTTTAATGTAATAAAAATGAAACGAATTCTCTTAATTCAATTTGAAAATAAAATCATCTGAAAAGAGTTACATCACCCTTTTTAATTATGTGGGTTGCATCCCACATAGTTATATCAACCTGATAAACATAGACACCGGTGTTTAGATCCTGACCTTTATAAGTACCATCCCATGATGGAAAAAGTTGATCACTTTCAAAAAGTAATTCGCCCCAGCGATCATAAATCCATAAATGATAACTGCTGATTCCGGTTCCATAGATTTTAAAGATATCATTCTTGTGATCACCATTTGGTGTAAATGTGTTTGGAATAAAAATCGGAATATCATCTACCACGAGCATTGGTCCATAGCTGATAGTATCCGCACAGCCGGAAGGATTGTATGCATAGAGAGTAACATAGTACTCTCCGGTTTGCTGATAATGATAAACCGGGTTCATTGTTGTATCATTTCCGCCATCGCCGAAAGTCCACCAATAAGAGGAAGCATTAGTTGTAAGATTAGTGAAATGATATTCAGCAAGTGAAAGAACAGTTGCTTCATTCATCCACGGCTCTGAAATAAAATCAGCAACCGGTGTCGGATAAATATTAACCGTGTCTACCTGCATAGTATCAGCGCATCCCGTTGCGCTCACAGCAATAAGTGTGATAGGGTAGAAACCGATATTGTTGTAAGTGTGATTTGGAGAAACTGTATTTGAAGTTGTTCCATCACCAAAACTCCATACATATGATACTGCATTCTGTGTTTGATTATCAAAGAAAACATTCAATGGCGCGCATCCTTCGTCGGGAGAAACATTAGCAATTATGATTGGATAAGTTGATGCAACAACTGCGATTGAATCTATTGCTGAACAATTGTTTCCATCGGTGACTGTAACATAATAAAATCCGCCAGCAAGCTGAGAAAGATCCTCTGTTGTCGCCACATTACTCCATTGATAATTGTATGGCATGGTTCCGCCATTTACTGTCAGGTCAATACTTCCATCTTGATTTCCACAGGTGGTTGGTGTTTGTGCGAGTGAAATCTGCGGACCGGCAATGTTTGAAACTGTTGCAAGTGAAACAGCAGAGCAATTTGTGGCATCAGTAATCGTAACGGAATAATTTCCGGCAGAAAGATTTTGAATGTCTTCGGTTGTCAGCGCATTATTCCAGAGGAAGGTGTATGGAGAAACACCTTGAGTAATTGTTAAGTCAATTGAGCCATTTGGATTTCCGCAGGTAGAAGAAGTTGCAACTGAATTTGCGAGGACACCTGAACTTGAATTAAGCGTTATTCCATTTAGCGCTGCAGTGCAGCCGCCTGCATCTGTTACAGTAACATTATAAGTTCCTGCATTTTGATTCAACAAATCCTGAGTAAAAAATCCATTACTCCACAGATATGACA
>DMRR01000211.1 GCA_003455275.1 Bacteroidota bacterium
CATTGTTTTATGAAATCATTCAACGCAAGGGCGCGCAATCATTTGGCAAAGGAAATTTCAAAGCCCTGTTTGAATCCATTGAACGCGAACAAGCGCTGAGAGGAAATCTGTAATTCACAAAAAGCAAAATCAAAAAACACACACGATGTTAAGTGCTTCAACAAAAAAATTATTGGATAAGAAAAATCATCCTTCATCCCTCATCCTTCATCTGCCACTGATTATTCTTCTGCTTTTCTCTGTTCGCATTGACGCGCAAACTTCAACTGTTCTGGAAGATCGTCTCTGTAAAAGCTGGGGCCTGGTGAAAATTGAAGACGGAACCAAAACACAAAATGCTGATGATGCGCAAAAAGATTATCGGATTATTTTCAATCAGGATCACACCGTGCAGCAAGGTCTCGCACCCGATGGTTTCATTCCCGGCACATGGACACTCGACGAAGCAAAAAACGAAGTTGTGATTACTGACAAGAGCACCAAGGTTTCCTACACCATGAAAATCATCAAGCTTACAACAGATGAACTCGTGCTTCAGCAAATCGAGGATTCACGCACGCTGATTATTTATTACAAGGCATCTTAAAGTATTTCTCCGTGCATCTCCGTGGCTTCCGAAAGAATCGGAATTTTCAATCCGTGCGAAATGTATTTGTATTTATCATTTCACTTTTCACCTTTCACTTCTGTGCTTGCTCTCCTGATTTATCTCAACTGAAAGACGGCGACATAATTTTTCAAACATCTGCTTCATCGCAGAGCAAAGCAATTCAACTCGCTACTCACTCAACTTATTCTCACTGCGGAATTATTCTAAGCGACAGCACCGGAAATTTATTTGTCTATGAAGCGGTACAACCTGTTCAGAAAACTCCGCTGAAAGATTGGGTGAAGCGCGGAGAAGGAAAACATTTTGTAGTGACACGGTTGAAGAACGCGAACAACATTCTCTCAAAAGGAATTCTCATCAAGATGAAAAGGATTGCTGAGAGTTTTCTAAGAAAAAATTATGATGAGCAATTCAACTGGAGCGATGATGAGATGTATTGCAGTGAACTCGTGTTTAAAATTTATTACTACACTACAGGATTGCAACTCGCAACTCCTGCGCAGTTAAAATCATTTGATCTCTCCTCCGATGAAGTGAAAAAGAAATTGGAAGAACGCTATCATGGAAAAATTCCTATGACAGAGCTGTGTGTTTCTCCTGAGCAGCTTTTGAAATCCAATCTGACCGAAGTTGTGATGACGGAATAAAATAAAAAACCCTTTCTGAGTTTTCAGAAAGGGTTTTGTCATTTATTGATATTAGAAATTTGAATTTACAAATATCCAATAACTATAAACTTATGACTTAATTAGAATGGCAAATCATCATTCGCCTGAGATGGAGGAGGCATTGATGAAGCATCATTATAAGATGGAGCGGGCTGATTGTAGTTACTTCCTGTTGAGTTTCCGCTATAGCTGCTACTTGCTCCAGTGGACAAATCAATTCTCCACGCACGAACATCGGTATACCACCTGCTGTTGAATTCGCGGGACTCGAGATTGAATGCAATACGCAATTCGGTTCCGGGTTGATAGTTCGCTATTTGATCGGCTCTTTCGCCGAAGCAGGAGACACAAACTTTTTTAGGGTATTGTTCAATTGTTTCAATTATCATTTCGCGTTTTTTCCAATCACCACGCGCGCTGGTTCCTTTCACTTCAGGATTCAACTGAATGAGTTTTCCAATGATTTCAAGTGCCATAATTATTTGGTTTTATTTTTTAGGCTGCCAAATGTAACTGATGCTACTCTTCAGCATCCGACCTTAATGGGTAAATATTTAAGCACACGCTATCCACAAAAAAGTCGCGCTTATCAACAGATTGAAAATTGGTTATCTGCCAAGCATCCTCCACTTCTTCATCACCAATTCCAAATCTTTTGATGCAGAATAATTTTTTGCATACAAAATATTTAAGCGGTGAAGCGCATCAGCCGACGGAGGTTTGGAAAGCACATCCGATGGACACAGAATTCCTTTTCTGATTTTTGGAAGAGTAGAAAAATCAGAACCACAATAACTCACCCATGTTTTTCTTCCTTTTAATACGCTGAATGAATTTGTAATCATTCCAAAAAAACTTTTCACAAAAAAAACCTGAACCGGAAGTGTAACGAACAAAAACATACTGAGTAGCACATCAAACAATCTTTTGTTACGGCGGCTTGCCGGCAAATCAATTTGCATACTGATGTCAATGGTATAGAGTTCGCCATTCAGGTCTTTGGAGCTGCTGCCGATCGCGCTCCAGCTTTCTTCCGGTACAATTTTGAATTGAACCTTGCTGCCAATATTTGCCATGCAACTGATGATAAGTGCAGATGAAACATCTTTTGAACAGAAAATTATTTCATCCGGATTATAGAGTTCAACCAATTCTGTTAATTGCGAAATGTGTCCGAGTTGTTCCTCTTCTTTTATTGCAGAGCTGAATTTTTCTTCATCCGGAAGTACATACCCAAGATGCTGAAAATTTATTCTGGCCTCACTCAGCATCCTGTTCACGCGGCTTGCCTCAGCATAACTTCCGGCAATCATAATTTTTTGCTGCATGGTTTCGCCCCAACTGAAATTGCGGAAACGCAACCAGTGACGAATGAATCTCCA
>DMRR01000006.1 GCA_003455275.1 Bacteroidota bacterium
TGAAAATTAAATGAGATTATTTTTTCATATCGATCAATAATCGACTGCCTTTTTAATTTTAGACATTAAATTTTTTAAAGCAGTTCATCGGGGTTTTTGCCCAATTATATGTGAAGGACTTCAGGTCATGTAAATCATCCAAGACAATATTAAATAGTAGAATAAATAAAAAAATATTTCAAAAGCAAGAGAATGAAAATATTCTGGTAGAATATTTTCTTCCGGCATTTTATGAAGAAAAGACTTCTATTTTTCTACAAATAATTAAAACCAAAAACCAACCCACATGGAAAAAGTAAAATATTTTTTGCTCGGCGGAATTTTTACCGCCACCATCCTTCTGGTCTTCCAATCATTTACCCCGGGCAGGGTTGGGAAACATTGTGATGATGATCAGCGCTACAGCCAGTCAGAACAAGCTGGTGGCGGCAAAAGCATTTCTGTTCAGGATGCAAACGATTTTGTTGATGCATTTCAATCCAGGTTTACTGAAATGAATGGAAGGAAAGGATTTTATATCAGTAAGCGTGCAATAGATGCTTTGTTTGATTCCGATGAAAGAGGAAACGGGTTAGTTTGCTGTCCTGCATATACTTCTTCAGGAGAGATTTCAATGGTTCTGTGCACAGCTATTTCCGATAATTCACGCGCGACTGATAATACAACAGGAGTCTATATCACCGAAGGATTTTGTCCAAACATTTGCGGTGTGTTCAATCAATAAAATTTTCATTAAACCAATAATCATTTTATCATTTATAAAAATTTTAAGTTATGCCAAAAACTAAAGACATAATAATCGGTGTATTACTTATTGCAGTAGTAATTCTCCTCGCTGATAAATACTGCTTGATTAATATCCTGGATACAAATTGTAAATGCCAGGAAGAAACACCCTCAGATACTGCAGCAGTTGTAAAATAAGGCGGACTGCTAATTGATACAACTCATGCGAAAAATTATACCGCAGAATTCTGGGACAGTTACTCCAATGCTCCTCACAGAAGTGATGGAATTTTTTTTAATAATAAAGTATTCGATAAAATCTGGCGTGACAATGCCAACCGAAATGTCAATGGTGTTGCAATTTATTTCGCTAGAGAAAATGATTATTTGAATCTTGTTGTTGAACCTGCTTACTACGCGGGAAGCGATATCACCACTCCGTCTGAACCCGGAGAATATCAAACAATATTCTATGGTCAGGCATGGTGTCCTACACACTGCGGTTTTTATCATGATAACATATTTCCAGCGAGCCAGTCAACTCCTCAATTAACAGATGGAACGGATGCTAACGGTTCAACTGAACATCAGTAATCCTGGTACTTAACCATTTAGTTAAATGCCTTCTGAAAATTCAGAAGGCATTTTTTTTCATTCTTTGTTTCTCGTCAACAATTTTTTTCTAAAAAATAAAAATAACGGAACACCTGCGAGAGTGAATGCAATTCCGAATACAGAATTAATAATAGGAACTCTTCCTTCCAGATAAGATGTGATATCTGAATAAAGAGTCAAAACCAGATATGAGAGTGTGAGGATTAAAATCGTGAATGGTAAAACAGGATAACCCCATACTTTAAATGGCCTTTCTGCTTCAGGATATTTTTTCCGAAGAATAAATAATCCATAAATCATCATGAGGTTGAAACACCATGTTACGAAAATGAACATATCGGCAAGCATATAGAACGATCCTATCAGCACCGTAAAAATCATCCAGCCGAGATGCAACCAAAGTGCATTAGCAGGAGTGTGAAAACGAGGATGAATTTTCCCCGCGAAGTGAAAAAATTCTTTGTGATGCGACATTGCGAAAGTGAGTCTTGGGGGAGTGAGAATGTTTGCATTCACACATCCCAGAACTGATATGATTATAAACCCTGCAATAATTCCCCCGCCAACTGAGCCGAATGCTTTCTGTGCAGCATCTGAAGCAACCAATGATGAGTGGGCCGCCAGATCAACCGGCAATATGTAGAGATACGCTGCCGTAATTGTGATATAGCACAGAATACATATCGCGATGCCTGCTATCAAACTTAGCGGTAAGTTTTTCCGGGGCGATTTCATTTCACCAACAACAAAAATCACATTTCCCCATCCGTCGTATGAATATAAAGCACCTGTAACTGCGGCTATAAATGCAGAAATCAGTGTTAAACCAGAATGGTGAATGACAGATGATTCCTGACTTAGATTTTCAAATGAACCCTTTCCTGAAATGAAAAACCCGAAAACAATAAATGCGATTGAAAGAATTTTTATAAAAGTTAAAAATCGCTGTACGCCGCTGCCAAAAGAGGTGCTTCTATAATTGATAATGGTTAGAACAGTGAGGTAGAAAATTGTAAGGCACTTCACTCCAAAATTTTGAAGAGGAAAAATATTTCCGATAGCTGGAAGATGAATAACAAATGATTGTTCTGTTGCTGCCGAAAAATGCGGTAGAGAAATAAAATATTCAGTGTATTGAGCACCGATGAAACAAATAGCCGCTGTGCCTGCTGTATTGACTACTGCAAATTGCGCCCACCCATAGAGATACGCCCAAAAATTTCCATACATCGTTCGCATGAAGGCGTACTGTCCTCCTGTTTCAGGAAGCATGGCTCCCACTTCTGCCTGAATCAGTGCATTGAAAAAAGTAAAACCACCTGCAACAACCCAAACCAGAAAAATCAAGGATGGGGAACCCAGTTGCGCTGCAATATCAGCCGGACGGATAAAAATTCCTGAGCCGATGATGGAGCCAATTACAATGGCTACGGCACTCCATAATCCAATGCTTCTTCTGAAAGTTTTATCTTCATCCATCATTCCCTGTTCATGAACTCGCAAATGAGTTGGTGAAAATGATGTGTTCCTTTTTCGTGTTTCACCGAATATCTGCCATGATGATAAAACCTGGATCGAATTCCTGTCTGAACTGATTCAACAATTTCTTCATCCTCATGTTCAACTTGTGTGAGTTGAGAACCGGCTCCCTTGTTCAGCAAGTTTTCTTTCCATACATAACTAAGAAATTTCACGCGTGTTTTATTTACTGAAACAGGTTCTATTATGTTTAAAGACAAGCCCCATGGGTAAAAGTTGAACATCATGTTCGGGAATATAAAAAAATAATAAGCGGCTATTTTTTTTCCAAAGTCAGGAGAACCAGGTGGAAGGTCAAAACAATCTTCATCCTCTTTTGCAACTCCCACCTGCACACTTGAATATGGAAATAACTCTGTGCTATAAGAACTAAAATCTATTACCTGGTTCAAACCGGCATGAACAAATGGAATATGAAATCCTTCAAGATAGTTTTCGCAATACAATGCCCAATGTGCGTTTACAACAAACTCCTGATTCAAATGCGTTGTATAAACAAATTCTTCCACTGGAAGCCAGGACAGCTTTGCGTTCATTTCATTCAGAAATTTTTCGGACGCAACATTTCCGTTTAAAGAAGAAAATAAAAAATTTTTCCAGTTGAAAACCGGAAGTGATTTCAAATCATCATCTTCAGTTGGAAAATTTCTGACCTCTTTGAACTCCGGCATAGAATGAAATTTACCGCTGAGTTCAAACTGCCTTCCGTGATAACGGCAACGAAAGTGTTGTGTGTTGCATTTATCCTTCATCACAACATTTCCGCGATGAGTGCAAACATTCGACAGGCAATGAATCTGACCGTTGTTATCTTTTGAAATTAATAAAGGCTCATTAAGAAAATCAGGTAGCAAGTTCAGGGGAAGGCAATCTCCTGAATTTAATAGCTCGCTATGATGGCCAATGAATTGTATGGAGTCAGAAAAAATTTTCTGTTTTGATTCCTGAAAAAAATATTCGCTTAAGTAAAAATCCTTATTTAAAGTTTCAGCATATGCAATGTCAGGATTAACAAACAGCTTATTCATTTTTCAAAGATGAAATCTGTCAATTGTTTTTTCTTGCCTTAAAAAAAGCAATAAGTACCGGAACAAGTGAAACGAAAATGATTCCGATTACAATGTAGCTGAAATGTTCTTTCACGAATGTGAGATTGCCAAAAAGAAACCCAAAGAGAAGAAACAACATCACCCACGAAACTCCTCCAATGAAATTATATAAATGAAATTTTCTTCGCTGCATTTTTCCAACCCCGGCAACAAATGGGGCAAAGGTCCTGATGATGGGCATGAAGCGGCTAAGCACAATTGCCAAAACACCATACTTCTCAAAAAATTTTTGCGTCTCTTCCAGGTTTTTCTTTTTTAAAAACCATTTGTCATACTCGAATGCACGCGGCCCAATGAATCTGCCGATGTGGTAGTTCAGAATATTTCCTCCAACAGCGGCCATGATAAAAATCAATGAAAGCAACCCAATATTTAATTCAGTTGCTT
>DMRR01000163.1 GCA_003455275.1 Bacteroidota bacterium
GAACGATTGCAAATAACTTGTAGGAATATTATGTTTCCCATATTTTGCATAGTGTTTTTCGATTGTTATTTTGCCGCCGTGCGAGAACTTCACATCAGGTGTTCGAACCATATAATTACCAGAAAAAGTTTTGAAATCAAATTCAGAGTAATATTTTTTAAGATAATCATTTGAAAGTTTTTTTCTTTTGTCAATGTCTTTTAAAAAGTATTTGTTGCGGGGCATTGCCTCAAGATAAAGCGTGGTGCCGTGCTTATCAGCCAGTGCGCATAGGTCAGCAAAATATTTTTTTGCAGAATATTTAGATTCCTTTTTTTGCTGTTCTGGCTGGTTCTTTTCAAACAGCTCAATGATTGCGCTGTTGCTTACTGTCTTAAATGGAGTTACTTCATTTGGTAAACTTACAATAAGTGTAATTCCATTTGCCATAAACACACTTGCCATGCGCATGTATTCAGCAAAAAATTTTTCTTGTTCTGATAAAACTTTTCCCCCTCTATCAAATCTTATATCATTACTCTCAGGATTAAAAGTGGTGTTGGTGCCATCAGCGATTTTGATTTGGTTCGGTTCGAAAGCAATGTAAGTATTTTGAACTATACCCTGTGTTTCAATAATATTTTTAACAATAGCACCATCTGATTTTGATTGTAATGATTTTATAATTAAACCTTTCATTACCATATACCATCTCTGTTTTTCGCCATCAACAATGTATGGATTTTTTATTGAAAGAAAGCATGGAATAATTCTATTAATTTGATATTGTTTTTCTACAGAATAAATTCCAAATTTTTCTTTCTGTTCATTGTATGTTTTCTGATATGATTCCCAATCTTGTTTTTTCTCATACTGCCTTAATTCATCCTGTAATTTTGCAAATTCTGGTATTGGCTTTGTAAAATCAAGTGCATAAAATCTTGCTGTATCTTTATTGTTAGAAAAATAAATTCCATAATCCCATACTAACCAATCTTTTCTGAATTTATTTGCTGGAATAAACTCAGTAAACTCTTTTGTTGTTCCATGATAAACCAACAACGGCTCACCGTTCTCATCCACTACTTTAGAGGCATTGGCAGGGTCGTTTTCCCAATCCCCAAACCATGCCTTAAACTCTAGGGTGCGGACTAAGTGCCATTGTTCCTGCGTAAGATTGCTCGGCTTGCCATTGGGTGCGAGATGCTTGGACATATCGCCTCCTAAATGTAACATCTCGCCACCTGCGTTCTTCTTTATTGGGTTATTACCCCATATAAGCAAGGATAGGTGTTTCCGTGTCTTGCGACCTTTATCATCAAATAAAGCCCCCTCATTGCCACTCATACGGCTTATAAAGCTAACTTGACGACCAGCCCATTTCCACATCTCATCTGTCCATTCAGCCTTTGGGGTGCGTTTCATACGCATTATCCAACGAGCCGACTGCCTTCCGCTACCGATACCTTGTCTTTTGGCTTCGGATGCTGATAGACCTGCCTTTTTACCTTCTTCGCTATCATAAAACCTCTCAAGTTCAGAGGCACTCATATTTACGAGTTGTTTCCATTTCCGGTACAACTCATCGTGCTTGTCATCAACAGAACCGCCATCCTCAAACCTTATATCTTTAATTTCTGCATCAAAGGTTGTGTTACTGCCATCGGCAAGTTTTATTTGATTAGGATAAAAAGCGACTATCTCGCCCCCTTCATCAATAAAACCATCATAACCTCTTTTTTTTGCTTCATCAGTCCATTGCAAAGAAGCATTTTTAATTGAGGTATATTCTTTCAATTCATTTGCTCGATTCGGAATCCACGAATAAGGCATAAAACTATCTTTCCAATTATCAGATGTTCTTACCAAAGGATTTTTTATTGACAAAAAACATTGATACGAATATTGCCCATAACCTTTAATGGATTTGTTAGCGAAATAAAATCCTACTCCCGCATACCCACCATCGCTTTTTCCAAAATATGACAAATCAAATACATTGAATTTGCTATCCGAATTATGATAAACCACCATTGGCTCACCATTCTCATCAACTACTTTGGAAGCATTTTCGGGGTCATTCTCCCAATCGCCAAACCATGCTTTGAAGTTAGGGGTGCGCACGAGCGCTTGCTGCGCGGGGGTAAGGTTGCTTTTATAGTTGGTGGCTCGTGGTTGGTGGCTCGCAGTAGTTCCGCCTTGTTTCATTTTATAATATTGTTCTTCAATAATAAGTTTTTCCGGGTGTAGTGAAACCATAACCTTAAAATCTTTCGAACCGATTGTGCTTGGGTGCATGAATGAAACAAATTCATAACCTTGCTTGCGCGCTTCGATTGCCTGAGATTCAATTATGAAATCAATATCATCTTCATTCATAATTGCATTTTCAACCTGCTCGTTTATGTCTTTAATTTCTCCTTTTGGCGCAATAACTTTCAGCAATCGTGGAGTTCCTTTTCCTCTGCCTCCACCAATGATATTGTCAAGAGCAAATCCTCTTGCTTCCAATGAGTTTTCAGCAAGGTAAACAATGTCGCCTTTAAACTTGTCGAAGTTTACTGAAGAAGTGCCGTGGTAAAGAGTGATTGTGTCTTTGTCTTGTTTAAGTATGTTGATAGATTTACTGGAATATGGTGGAACATCAGTGTTGAACCCGTCATTATTAATCTGGGAAATTTCTTTCTGATGCTCCCGGTTAACTTGCTGCACACTGCTACTCCCTTCCATGTAAAGTTTTCTTATGGCTTCAAATATGGTTGAATCAAGCAATTCCTCTTTCTCATTGTATTCACCTTTATCATCAAGCAGTTTAATACTGTCCTTTATTTCTTCCGGCAGTTCGGAGAAATTAAAATCAAGTTCGCGAAGCCGTGCAATTAGTTTCATCAGTTCGCCCCCATAGTTTCGGTTTTAAATGCTCCCGCAGGTAGTTTCCAATCCTCAATAACAATTGGTGATATAAATTCATCTAATGCCTCATCAAGCCAGCGTGCTTTCATATCTTCCGGAATAAAAGAATTTCCATTCGTCACTTTTGCGTCCCAAATATTTTTGTCGCGATACAAAGTAAATCCAAGTTCTTTCTCAATTTCATTGATGCGCAAAACTTTTTCCGGACTGATTTCAAAAATGCTTGCCCACGCATTGGCTGAGCTGAATATGCACAACTGACAACTGCACCTGTTCCACCCAAGCATGTAGCACGGGTGCGGTTGCACGCGATGTGCTTCAATTATTCCCCAAACTTGTTTCTCACTCCAATCAATAATCGGTCGCCATGCAATAGCACGGCGGGTTTTGCTCATGCTGCGATAAGGTTCAATTTCATTGTAACGGCTTCGTGCTGTGCTTTCCTGCCTGCGCTCACCAGTTAGGACAACAATGTTCGCGTTCTTGTAGCGAGACATATTGTTGATGGCTTTATTCATTACACCAATCTTTGCAATCCAACTGCACCAGCGAGTGTTAAGGTCGGCACTCACTGCAGGGAATTTGCGGCGTGTGCTTTTAAATTCTGCTTTGTCTTTCGGCTTTACTTCTATGTATTCTCCATTTTGTTTCTCTTGAAAATAAATCGGCTGTATGGTTTCATTTTCACGAAAAATTTCTCTCAAGATTCCTCCATTCGCATAGCTGAATAAATTAGTTACTCCAAATGCTTTTGCAAAGGCGCGGCAATATGAAGGTGTGCATTTCCAATCGAACAAATGTTCGCCCATTCCATCCACTTCATGATGCCACAGTTCAATTTGTTCTTTCGGAACTTTCAAAACAAAAAGTGCATAAAGCACCATTGCAACAGAATCTTTTCCACCTGAAAATGCAATAATAAGTTTTACATTTTCCTTCTGATTTTTAATCCATGAAATAAGTTCATCTCGCTGCTTATCTGTTTCCTGGTTTAAAATATTTTCTGCGGAATCCGTAAACTTTTTTTTTAAACCCATGATGGTTTTGTCAATGAGATTTTCTTCCATTTTAGGATGTCGCTCTGCCAGCCGTGCGCCACGGTCCATGCGAATAAAATTCCCGTTGCGTAAATCTTCTGGTGTTAATTCATCGCCTTCATTAAAATCATAATACTGTCGTTCTGAAATTTTATGCAATACAAATCCGTCATCGTGCAGTTTATCAGCGACCTTAACTAATTCTTCATCAGTTTGCTCGCTTTTCACTACGCCAAGCAGTTCATTTGTTTTTCCATAAACACCAAAGTAGCGGATTTTCACAATTTGTAGATTTAAAGATGAAATTAAACTCCCAATTCCAGCAACACATTCACCTTCGCAAATTTCTTTGCTACAGAGGCACGGCGGCGGTTCAGTTCTGCTTCATCTTCGAGTTGCTTAATGCGGGCAGCAGCATCATCTTCTGCAGTTTTTTCAGCATCAAGATTCACTGCTTCCTCCTTATTTTTTTCGTCAATCATCTTTTCTGCCTCGCGGTCCTGTTGCTGAAGGTCATCCAAAATTTTTTCCTGTATTGGCAATGGTGATTCCTCGTCCGTGTATTCCTCCATCTTCACATGCGGTTTCACATAATGGTCGAACTGTGCGCGGCTGAGTGATGCAGTAGCATTGTATTGTTCTTTCAGGTAATCCAAAAGATTCTGCAACTTGTTTTCCGGCACCTCGCCACGCATGTTCGTTGCAACTTTGTTAAACTGATTTTTAGTCAGCCCCACAAGCACCTGGTCTTCAGCGTAGTATTTTGCAAAGTCCTTTTTGGAAGGCATCATTACTTCGTAAATGTATTTGTCTGCATCACGAGCCACAAAACCGCGATGTCCTGTGCTTCCCGTATTATGCTTTTTCACTATTGTAATTCCAAGTGAAGTTTCAATCGGATTTGTGTCCGGTTCTGAATCCTGGAGAATGTGCAGTGCATAAGTAATCGGCACTGTAACTCTTACCGGCTTTTCATCTTCGCCATGAATACGCTTGGTTCCTTCCGGTTTAAAGTCATAAGTCATCAGCACACCGTTTCTTACTCCGCCCTTGATGGTAGTAAATCGAATGAGTTTTCCTTTCTGAATATCTGACTTGGCAAGAGCTTTCAGAATGTTTCCGGTAACGATGTATTGATAAATACGGTCGGCACTGGCTTTCTTAATTTCACTGTTCCATATTTTGAGCATGTATTCATAACTCTCATTGCTGGAAATTCGTGTGCGCGTCATGTCGCGGCACTGAGAAATTATATCCAATTTTGAAAGCGGAACTACGCGGTAGCGCTGCGAACCAGCAAGCGCGAAGCGAAGTTTGATGTTGCTCTTTGCATAAGGATTTTTGGTTGATTTGTTAATCGCAAACCCAACGAAAATTCCCTTGATAAAAGTAGTTTCCGGGTTGTTAATGTCGCCGCCGGCTACAAACAATGGATAAGCAACTACCTTACCCGGACGGAAGAAATCAATGAAGGTATTGATGTAACCTGCCTGTGAGTTTTCGTAGTTTTCGCTTTCGTGCAGTCGGGTTGCTTTTTCTGCTTCCAGCTCACGGGCTTTTTCTTCCACACGCATATCAATATCCTTTTGAGTGATTCCGTTTTTCTCCAGTTCAAGTTTCCAGATTGGTGAGTTACGGAATTTCTCTAAATCATTTTGCGTATCGGTTTCAATATACTTTGCCATCCGCTCTATCTCCGCCTTAGCGTATGCTTTCACATCGCTCTTCAGTGCATTGGTATATTCTTCAACAGTAACTTTATTTCCATCAGCATCAGTGAGCGTTTGCTCCACCATCGCGCGAACTTCTTCGCTCTTGTAGGGCTTGCTCAGGTTATTGACAATACATTTTTCGAGAATCGCATGGCGACTGAAAATACTTTTATCGCCACTACCCAATGACACAATCATTTTTTCTTCAGTTTCGGCCTCAAGTTTTTCAGCCACACCAACTTCGAGATCATATTCTCCGCTTTGTTTAAGAAGAAATACAGTGTCTTTGTATTGCTCAATGACTTCATCATAAAACTGCTCTTGTTGCTTGGTTGGTAATACTGCAATTCGTCCGCTCGTGCGGTGCGCGCAATCCGCTGGCACAGGCACATGCTCGATGCCTCCGTATTCCTGAGCGAGTTTGTTCAGGTTTCCGAATGGTGCGCCAAGCTGATTGTTATAGATACTCATGTGTTCGAACAGCCAGTTCAGCACAATTCGGTCTCCGTATTTGTTCAGAAAATCATCAGTATCAAGAATTGCAGTTGATTGCTTTTGATTTGAAGTGGTGTTTGCATCAAGCGAACTGAGCTTATGCTGAAGCATAATCATATAGCGCTTCTCGGCCGGAACAGCAGAAATCACATAATCGTAAATCGGTTTAAATATTTGACCTGTTCGGAAAATACGCCCGCGCTTTTGAACTTCCTCGTTAATATCCAACTCCGCCTGTAAAATAATCATGCAACGCTGCTTCACTTTATCTTTCGGAACTTTCTTGGTTGGAATCGCATGTGCGCTGGCTCCGGTGCTTCCGGCGCGGTTAATCATGATACAGTCAATTTCATTATCATTGAACATGCGGAAAGTTTCTTTCGCATTTCGGAACACACGGCTGGTGTAAATTGCAGTTCCGTCGCCGTTAATTTTCAAACGATTTTTTCTGCCTGTTACTTCTTCTACCGTGAATCCTGCATTTTGAATGTGGTAGTAAAGCACATCAATCGGTGAAAGTGAAATTCCTGTAACAGTTTGCTTTATTTTCTTTTCAAGATAAGCATAAGCATTCATAAAGTCCTCTCCCATTTCTTCCGGAATTAAATACTCAGTGTAAGCGGTCCCGTCAGGATTGGTTACAGTGTATTTGGTGCAGTTCTTTAACCGGTGCAAAAACACATGACTGAAATCATCAGCAATCACTTCTCCGTCGCGCAATTGCATTCCTTCATCATTGGTAAGGCGGTTTAAGAAACTTTCCATGGTAGAACTGAACGCAATTACCGGCTTGCGACCTTCTTTCAAACGATTGACTGCGTGCTGCGCCACCACAGATGCTTTAATTGAAAAAAGCATCTGAGAAATCAACTGAAATACCCCGTTAAATACCGGCATGTTATTGATTCCGCCTTCTTCGGTTCCCTTTGTCATGCGCGATTTCAGGCGCTCATTCTTTTTTTCAATTGCGGGCTTCACATATTGTTTCTGAAACTCCATAATATCACGAAGCAGTTCAGTTGCGCTGTCGGCTACGGCACGGTGAACATCTTTTAAGTCAAACTCAGGGTGCGGGCTATTGCCTTCGCGCTGGCTTGAATCCAGATACATGTAATTTACTTCCACTCCCTCGTAACTGCGTTCTCGGCGTATGTGCTCGCCCTCGCGTGTAAGCATACTTGCAAGAATTTCCTGCAATGCAACCCCGCCACGACGAACAGCATCTACTAATTGCGTATCATCTAATTCAGCGTCCTGTATTGCAGTTTTAGCTGCATAGATTGGCATATTGTCCGGGCGCTTTGCAAAGGTGGCTGAAAGAAATACTGCCCCGCTACATGCCTTTAACAATTCTTTCATGAACTTACCCGTGTTGCTATCTCCTGCTGCATTGTGGCTTTCGTCCATAATAATAATTGCTTCCGGTGCAAGTGACATCAGAAATTTACGCTTTGCTTCACTGCGCTTGCTTCCTGATATTTGAGAATAAGTGAGAAACACTCCATCATAACCTTTTGGCATTCCGGCGTGAGCCATTGCTTCGTTTCGCTCTGCTGAATTTCCGGCAAGCGGGCGATAAAGAATATTTCCTTCTTCATCCTGCACAGCAGTGCGGGTATCATTGGCATTGATGATGAACGGAACAAATCTTTTTTTTCCAAAACATTGTTCTTTGTAATTTTTATTCGGAATGTAAACAGGCATTTCAATTCCGCCTGCTTCTGCTTCAAGCCACAGTTGTTCTACTGCTTCATCAGGATCCACACCATCTTCAATTGCCTGTTCGCGTGCTTCGGTAATTTCTTTTCGGGTTACTGTTCTTTTCTTCAATCTGGTTTCGGTAGTAAGAAACTCCTGAGGAATACCTGCATCGGCGCCGATGGCTACCAGGTCGCGAGCCATATCAGAAAACAGATTTGCTTTTGCAGTAAAGAAGATTGGAATTTTTTTGTGAAGCCGTGCATACTCCATTACACCTGCAGCCACGCGACCTTTCCCGATTCCCGTCATGTCGCCTATGATGGTGCTTTCGTGGCGGTTCTCTACATTAAAGATAGCCATTGCCAGCGCATCTATTTGTTCTGCGCCAAATGCATCACACAGGCACTTGATACCTTGCTGCTTTTCTTCCATAGTGCAGTTGATATCGTGGAAGCCAAGTTTTTCGCTCACATATTCATCTACACCATTTACCCGGCGGTCAACTGTCTCAATTGCTTTGAGCATTTCGTAGCGGAGCAATTCAGGTGCGGTGGTGTCAAGCGTAGCGCACGCATCGCTGGCGGGTATGTAGGTTGTGTCCACTGGCGAAGCATTTTTGGTTTCGGTTGGCGCGGTGATGTGTAGGTTAGCTGCTTCAAGTTCCGTTGTAGCAGTGGTTGGGGGAATTTGAGGATTCATTTTTTTAAATTCTTTATTATTATCTATCTCCTGGTATTGTTTTAATAATTTATAATATTTTTCAACGAGTTCATTTCCTCTTTTATCAAAAACTTTTGAATCTTTGGTAATTTTTATATTATTTTTTGAATTGTCTTCAATATACAAATCTTCATTAAAATGTCCATTAATTCCATATTCTTCTTCTAAGATTTCAAAGGTGGCATTTATTTCTTTTTCTATTTCAAATAAAGATTCTTCTTTAACGGTTCTTTTTTGAGGAGGTAACTCGTCGGATGCACGAGGTAATTTAATTTTGGTTCTTTGTTCTATTGTTGTAATAATTTGTTTTACAACATCAGATAAAGTATTATCAGAAAGGCGAACTTCAATTTGGTCGTCAAGTTTTGTTTGCTTGATATAATCAGATAAATAATAAGTGCAGTAAAGAGAAACATTGTCTCCATGCATAGAGTTTCCTGATTCACATTGAAGCACTAATCCTTTATCAAACCAAACAGCAAACAATTCATCGTCATAAACTTTTCTGTTAGGAACGCCATAAATATTTTGAAAAAGTTTATTTCCAAATTTATCAACTAATTCTTTCAGTGCTTTTTTACCGCCTTTGTTCACGGTAATTACATCGGCATTATATTTTTGAAATTCAGCGATAAGTAAATTTCCTGCTATTGCGCCTGTATTTTGTGGATTGTCAAGGAAATTAATATTTAAAGCGTCAGAACTTGTAATAAAATCCGGCGCATTATCTTTATCGGTTACAAAGTTTTTTACCTTGGTGGCGGCGTGGCTTATGCCAGAAGCAAGTTTGTTTAGAAATGATTTTTCAGGCAGATGTGCTTCGTTGTATTCGGAAAGGTCAGAATCAAGTTGCTCTGAAATATAGAAGTCAATAATTTTATCAATTTCCTTTTGTATTTCGTTTTGTTTTTTTCTTGCTTGTCCCTCTGGAAATTTAAAATAAACAGATAATTGGATTTGACTTCGTTTATTTTTTTGTAAAATTTGTGGCGGAACAAAAACGCTGTGAATAACAACATCAGGCACTCGTGTGTTTGACTGAATGAATATTTTTAATTTATCTGTCAGTTCACGAATAATATCATAAGTTCCTGGTTTGTAAAATTTTTTCTCAACTGCTTCTGAAATGTTGTAATC
>DMRR01000128.1:0-503 GCA_003455275.1 Bacteroidota bacterium
GACGAGCTTCGAAAAAAAGTTGGAATGGTTTTTCAAAAGCCAAACCCGTTTCCAAAAACAATTTTTGAAAATGTTGCTTATGGTTTGCGTGTGAATGGTGTAAGCAATAAAAGCTTTATTGAAGAACGGGTGACTCGTTCTCTTCAGCAATCTGCTCTGTGGGATGAGGTGAAAGACAAATTGAAAAAAAGTGCATTCGAGCTCTCCGGCGGGCAGCAGCAACGGCTGTGTATTGCCCGCGCGCTTGCCATCGAACCAAGTATTGTTTTAATGGATGAACCAGCCTCAGCGCTTGACCCGATTTCCACTGCGAAGATTGAAGAACTGATTTATGAATTGAAAGACAAATACACAATCGTTATAGTCACTCATAACATGCAGCAAGCCGCTCGTGTTAGTGACCGCACAGCATTCTTTTATCTTGGAGAACTGGTGGAAGTGAATGATACCAAGGAAATGTTTACCAATCCGCAAAACCAAAGAACACAGAATTACATAACAGG
>DMRR01000128.1:838-4238 GCA_003455275.1 Bacteroidota bacterium
TGATAACATTAAACGAAACCTGAAGCTACTAATAACCAATAACTGATAACGAATAATTTTCATCAATGACACACCTCGATGTAGAAGTTCAACGGCTTCGTGATGACATGAAAGAAATGTTTGCGCTCACTTGCAGCCAGATAAATAAAGCGCGTCAATCCTTTCTCAATATTGATAAAGACCTTGCGCGGGAAATTATTTTTTATGAGCGCCGTATGAATTCAATTGAATTAAAAATTGACCGCGATTGCGAAAACATTTTGGCACTGCTCAATCCGGTTGCCATTGATCTTCGCTTTGTTCTGGCTTGCATGAAAATTAATTCATCACTCGAACGAATTGCCGATAATGCCGAAGGGCTTGCCCGCTATGTAAATGAAATAAAGCAGCCATTTGATGACGAACTCATAAAAAAAATAGGACTGGTGGAAATGTTTTCGGCAGCTGAACAAATGCTGGCTGATGTGTGCGCTGCTTTTGAAACTGAAAATGCGGCGCTTGCTCATGCAGTTTTTCAGAAAGATGAAAGATTAAATGAATTAAATTCGAAAGCGGCAACTGTTACCGAAGAATTTATTAAAACTCATCTGGACAAAACTTACGAATCACTTTTTGTGCTGAGCGCCATTCGAAAAATGGAACGAGTGGGAGACATAGCAAAAAATATTGCTGAAGAAATTATTTTCTACATTGAAGCAAAAGTTTTGAAACACAAAAAAGATTAGTAATTGTTTATTTTCTCAGCTCCCATTGACTTTTCGGGCGCTCTGCATCAAGCCACTGAAAATCTTTCAACCGTAATTCATCTTGCGGTGCCTGATTGATAGGATACATATTTCCATCGGGTTTTGAAATGAACTTGATTTTTCTCACGCGATTGCTGTCAACATAAATAATCATGTTGGTACAGGCAATTTTGTTAACGCCAATAAACGCGCCGCTATCGTCAGCAGCGTAATAAATGCTTTCACCGTTTCCTTCAATAAGCATGTGAGAAAGTTTGCCGTCAGAAAAAAACCCGGTAATATTTTTTCCTTTCGCCTGGTTGAAAAGATTTTCATCTGCTTCACTCGCCATGAAAGATGATTTGATGAGATAGAAATTTTTTACCTCACGATTGCTCATTTGAATTCGCACGGTGTCTGCCTTCAGTTGATTTTCATCGAGCCACAACACCGGATGCTGATATAAGCGAAACATAGAATCCTTCTCTGAATAAAAAAGTGAATCGCAAACTCCCTGCATATCACTCTTGTAAATTTTCACATGATGATATGCAGAGAAACTTCGCTTGTGCGAAACAGAATCTTCCGTTGAGTGCAACACATCTGCGGCGAGAAACAAACTATCGTCATCAGCTTCAGAAATAAAGAGTGGGTGATTGGTGGCGAAAATTTCCTGCGCCGATTTTTCATACTGCGCATTGCCGGCAAGAATGCAAATGTGTTGAGCCGTGTCTTTCCATACAATACTGCCTGCGGCCCTTCCCTTTCCACTTTTGTTATCGAACCAAATTGAATCTCCGCTTAAAACATTAGGATAATTTATCATGATGGCCTTGGTCGTAAATTGGGCAATGTCATTCTTAGTATCGTAAAATCCTCCTTCGCAAAAAACATCTGCGCTGTCTGTTTGAATATTAGTGGGACCGAGAAAAAAAGCTGTGCGTGAGTCTGTATTGAACCGAAGCGTATCGGCACTGAGATGATAATTCGGTGAGGTAACTTCCACTTCCTTCTTAAAATACACATCATTCGTTTCGGCATAGTAGTAACCAATTTGGCTGGTAAGAGTAGTGCTGTCACTGGTGAGCACACCCCCGGTTTTGTAAGAACCGATTTTTGTCTTCAAATCATAATCAAGAGAAGAAGTTTTCAGAACCATTTTTGAATCACTCATCACCACATTTCCGGTAAGCAAAGCCTTGCGTTTGTCTCCGTCATAAAACAAATGATCGCTGTGAATGGTGACTGTGTCTTGTTCAATTTTCACATGGCCATCAGCATTCAAAGAGTTCGCTTCATCATCGAGAACAGCTTTATCACAAAAAAGGAAAACATCTTCTTGCTGAAGCCGAACATTTCCTGTAAGTGTTTTTAGTTTCTGAGCTCCCAGGTCGGTGTATTCGTATTCATCAGCGCCAAGAATTTCAATTTTGGTTCCGTGAATTTCAGTTTGAGAAAAAGAAGTGTGAGAAATAAAAATCAGAAAGAGAAGAAAATATTTCTTCAGAAATAATTTTTTTATATGAAGCGAAAATTTTTTTCTCATTCTTAAATCAGGAAGGATAACTGAACTTGTATTCACAAATAACCAATAACAGATAACAAATAACTATTGTTTCTGATCACCCGCAGAAGTTGGCTTCTCGGTTTTGGATCTTCCACCTCCGAAAATGCTGAAATGAACATAGCGACTCGGATTTGCTTTCATATCCTGCATCAGCAAATCCAAATCCTTGGTAGTTGCTTCGAGATTGTTGTAAAGTTTGTCATCGTTGATTAGCATTCCGGCGCTTCCCTGTCCCTTATTGATTTTATCTAAAATATCTGCTGTATGCTCCAGCACATCTTGCGCATTTGCAATTGCCTGCCGAAGGTTTGATTTTGCAAGTGTGTCAGTAATGTTATTGAGATTTGAAAGCACGGCAGAAATATTTTGCTCATTGTCTTTAAGCATGAGTGATATGCTTTCAATGTTCGCAAAGATTCGATCAATGCGGGTTGTGTTTTTATCCAGCAAACCTTCCACGCTTTCTGCGGAGTGATTAATATGATTAAGTGTTTCAGTAATGCTGCTCACACTTTTCTTTATATCGTCTGTAGTCTGCTCATTAAAAACAGATTTGATAATGGTGAGCACCGAATCAATTGATGCTAAAAGATTTTCTGCCTTCTCTTTTACCGGAAGAATTTCTGCCTGCACACTTTGGGTCAAGCTTTCCTGAACATCAGACATAAGAGTATCTCCATCAGCATAAAATATTTTTGTAGTATCCAGTTGCAGATCAACCGCCTTTGTTCCGAGCAAGTCTGCTGAAACTATTCGTGCTATAGATCCTTTCGGGATTTTAATATCATCTTTAACAGTAAACTGGACTAACACTTTACCATTCTTTTTTTCTTCAAGAAAAAATTTTGTAACACGACCAACATTCAAACCTTTTATCTTCACAAAATTTGAAACTGCTAATCCATCCACTGCATCATAGCGAGCATAGTAGGTATTGTCTGGATTAAAAATGTCCTGGCCTTTCATGAAGTTGTAACCGAAAAACAACAACGCAAGCGCTGCGACTCCGAGAATTCCGATTTTAACTTCGTTAGATATTTTCAAGAAGAAATTATTTTAAGTTTTCAAATGTAATGAAACAACTCTTCACTAATTATTTCAAACTACT
>DMRR01000080.1 GCA_003455275.1 Bacteroidota bacterium
ACATTGACGGCAATGAATATCAGATTAAGCACGAATCAAGCAATAAATCGGTTGAGGTATTTAAAAAGAAAATGGTTCGCCAGTGGTGGACAAATAAACTTCGAGAGGAGTGGGAACGAATGAGTATGGATAATTTCAAATTATACCTTGAGGTAGTAAAATTTCATCTATATTCATTAAACCGGCAAATGATAATGGAAACATCAGCCAATCAATCAATGCTTGATGTGATAAAGGAGTATGATAATAAATTTCAAAGTGAAAAAACATAACAATTATCAAACTTAAACTCACCTCAACCAATGCAATGCGAAAGCAATATTACTTTGATTGCAGAAAAATATGGGGTTAGGTTTTAAAACTATGCCGAAAAAGTATAATCCTTCAGCCGGTTCATCCATCCGTTTAGAAACCGCTTGTTTGTGAATTTCAATAACGCTTTTTCCTCACCGTTGGTTACCAGGTAAGGCATAAAAGTTTGTAAATAATATTCGAAAGTGTGGCTCTGATTCCATCCGGGAGTTACAATAATATCCTGAGCGCGATTATTTTTTACTGCTTGTATGTTATGTTGAAATTTTTGAACACTTGCATCTACAATATCAGTAATAAATTTAAACCGAGAAGAAAATATTTTATCAAAAAATTCTTTTTGATTTTGATTGTTAAGAGCGGTAATTGTTTGCAGACCAACCTTACCATCTGCAATCACGCCGAGTATCTGTTGTGGCTTCACGATGCCCCATTTACCAGAACCCCACACCCAATCCACCAGAATATTTGCAACAGACTGGTTCCCGATTTTATCCGCCATCCAGCGGTTCCAATACTGACGGAGGACTACAGTAAAATCTGCTTCGTCCAGCAGTTTAATGTCTTCCACATCAATATCATCATCACCATCCTTATCATAGCCAACCTGTTTCCAGGTAGAAAGGGTAACGCCTTTATTAGTGGCCCCACCCGTATCTGCGGGATCGTTTACAAACCCTCCTTCCCATTTTAAGATTTTAGGCGCAAGTAATTTTATATCTGCCATAAATTATTTTTTACGGTAGAATAACATTTTACCAATTACCACAGCACCAATAACGGCTACTCCAATTAAAACATATTTTGTCAATGAAGGAGAAGATTCAGCAGTTGTTATAGCTGTATCAGTAACATTACCCGGATTGCTTGGAATAACCAAATTTCCATTATCATCTTTTACCCGTGTTGTTGATGGATCAACCTGTGGCGTTATCTGATTTGGCGCAATTGTGTTGGTTGTTGGATGAGTTACCCAATTAGGAGCATATTTTGGATTAGGTTTGTTTGACTTTTTAATTGACCATGAATTACTGCCCTTAACTGAAACACCTCCGCTTCCGAAATTGCTTTGGATCGTTGGCTGACTTACTGTTTCTGTTGGCTTTGGGGCACCAGTTTCTGCTGCTAGTAATTCCTTGACAAATTTTTTCCAATGAAGTAGTCCATATATTGGAATCGTTAATGTAACAAATGAAGGCATTTGTATGTCCCATCCGCGCTCTGCAAATTTACAATTAGCATATTCTCTTATTTTTTTATACATACTAAAGACGGGCAGTTGATAAGGGTCAAAAATCGGTCGTGGTTTATTGCAAACAACTCCATTTGCATTTTTCCACCATGGAGCGCCATCGGCTACCCAAAAGTTTTGAGGATTGTTAGTTGGAGGAGGTGCTACCATAAAATTAATTTTCTTGAATTATTAATGATTTTAAATCTGTTGAATATGTAACCGGAATTTTTGCAACCGAGAATCCGAGAGCTTTCGCGCTCATGGTTCCACGCAATTCAAAAATTACTCTACTAATATCTGTTTTAAGCAAAGGAAGGAGCGTGAGCAATTTTGCATCAAGTTTAAATGGCACATATACACTTAGCGTCAATGGGCTGGTTCCAAATGAATTAATATCAAACTTGCTAACGCTGTTTACTTTGCCTACATAAATTCCATTGATGTAAATATCGAAATTGTAATTTTCAATAGTTACACCATAAACAGATTTGTTCGTGATGGTATATTCTAAAATTATACTGAATCCATTGCGGTCAATACTGCCAAGTGAAACCTTATTTAACTTAAACAAATAGTCATACAACCGCTTATACTGCCAGTAAAGATATCCTGCAGTAACTCCGGTAAGAATTAGTAAGGTTGTAAACAGTTTGCTCATTATTTTTTAGATGCAAGTCCGAACCAGTTAGTAAAAAATCCTACAGTGAAAACCGCGAGAATGCTTCCTCCAATAATAAGCGTAGGCACCCACGGAAAATCTCGCTTAGGTTTTGAATTATTAGGTATAGTTACAATCGTAGTTGCTCCAGTTGGATTACCATATTGCCCTGTTATATGGTTTTGATATTTGATGTTATCATGAGCATCTTTAAACGAATGCCAGATTTGCCCTAAAGAATCAATAACAGTCGTAACCGTGTTTATTGTATCAGGATTAATATGAAATCCTTGCCCCTGCGTTTGCTGTGTTGACGCTGGTTGCGCTGTTGGCGCTGGTGGTGAATCCGCAGCCCAAAACTGCTGAGTTCCGTTTCTTCTTACAAAATTTTTATCAAGGTAAACCATGTTGGTTGAATTTATTTTTTTATGAACATAAACAAAATTCCGGTGAGAATTAATCCGCCGGCAATTACAGCAACTACAGTAGCAGTTTTGTTTCCGGTTCCTGAATCAGCAGAATTTCCATCACCTTCGGTTTGAATTACTACCTGACCTCCTCCTTGTGGTTGCGGATAGCCCCCTTCTTCAGGAAGAAGTTCTTCTTTTTTAGGAACTATTTGTGCAATAAATCCTGCGAGTGCCGCAATGATGCTAGCCGCCGAAGTAACCACAGCCGCTACTGTGCATCCAGTAGCAGATGCCGGTTCTACACAATTGTAAAATTGTTCACCGCCACAACCAAAAAATGATTGGTCGTCAGGATTTACAGGAAGTGGTCTTCTTTTTTTTCCCAACAACAACATGCTGGATGAAGTAGTGGGCACTGCTTCTATTGTCCATGGATTTGTAAATTCTTCTCCGAATGCGGTAACTCCTCTTACAAAAATTTGGTCCGTTGGATTAAGTGTGATAGTTGAACCACTATTTTGTGCATCAGCCGCCCACCAGTTCGGATTAAAAATTGTTGGGTCGTTAATCGCAAGCGGATCATAATATTTTTCAACATTGCTATAGCCCCAACCCGGAATATATGGATTAGTATTAATTGCAACTTCCATTCCGTCAGCTGAAATTGTTTTAGTATCAGCAGGAATTTTGTCTTTACACTTTGAACCGCACAGCAAAGGTTTCTTATTATTTCCCTTGTTCACATTTTTCCAAAAATTATCAATATCTCCGCCGAGATTATACCAAGTGTTTTCAATGTTCGTTCGTAGCGAACCCGTACTGCGGCTGATGCGCGAAGCCCAACCGCGATAATTAACAACAAGTAATAATTTGTATGCCTCGCGTGGTATTGCATTCATAGGTAGTCCCGCTACATGCAATCCTTGTTTTTTATCTATATTTTTTGCCATCTTTTTTATGCTACTTTTTTTAGTTGATGGAATAATGAACCGCTCAAATATATTGAACCTTTTGCCACATAACGGCGTGGCATGTGCTTAATAACTGATTCAATGTCTCCGGGAATTATTTCAATATTTTTTCCTGCTTCTAATTTTTGGGCTGCATATTGATCGGTATAAATAATTTGAACAGGCATATCATCACCCATAGGCTTATATAATTGATGCCAATCAGGAACAATCAAAAGACCTACCACTTCATCTTTCTTGACCATTTCGGCTGGAAGTTTTAGGTTAGTATCGGTATAAAGTTGAACATCTTTATTTGCGACTGCTATATAAAGAAAATCATGTCGTTTTGGTTGTGATGATTTTTGTTTTTCCTGCACCGGCGTTTCTGATGCCTCAGATGATTGAGGAATATTCATTTTTTCTTCAGCAGTTTTCTCTGTAATTATTTCTGTTTCTGCAAGAGGTACTTGCAAAAATTTTTGCTTCAATTGCAGAATCTGATTTCGCTGGCGAATGACAATAAAAATGCAC
>DMRR01000026.1 GCA_003455275.1 Bacteroidota bacterium
GCAGATTCAGCTGCAGCAGGAGGTTATGCAGTAGAACAATCGAAAGAATTTTTGGAAAGGCAGAAACAAAAAATTCACGAAAGTGCAGCCAAGAGTGATGTGATAATTTGCACAGCGCAAATTCCAGGAAGAAAAGCCCCAGTACTTATCTCCACTCAAACAGTGGAAGCAATGAAACCAGGAAGTGTAATTGTTGATCTGGCTGCATCGACCGGCGGAAATTGTGAAGTGACAAAGAACAACGAAACCATTTCATACAAGGGTATTACCGTGATTGGTAATTCTTATCTTCCTTCAACTATTCCAGCTGACGCGAGCAAGATGTTTGGAAAAAATGTTTTAAACTTTTTGAAACTCATAATAAATAAAGAAGGAAACCTCAATCTGAATTTTGATGATGATATTGTAAAAGGGAGTTGCATCACACATCACAAAGAAATCATTCACTCTAAAGTAAAAGAAGCAGCATCAGTTGGAAGTTTTCAGTAGGGGGTTTGTCTAATTCAATTATTGCTTAATCAATAAAGAATCTTAAATCAAAAAACTAAATTCTAAAATTTAATTTCTCTTGGAACAAATACTTTCTTTCATCACAGAAAATATGGGAATGATTTACATTCTCATTCTCTCCATTTTTCTTGGAGTTGAAGTGATTGCTCATGTGCCTTCGGTGCTTCATACGCCGCTGATGAGCGGCAGCAATGCAATTCATGGTGTTGTAATCATCGGGGCAATAATAGTTATGGGGCAGGCCGAAGCCGATAATTATCTCGCCCTCACACTTGGATTCCTGGCAGTTGTTCTCGGAACACTGAATGTGGTTGGTGGTTTTGTAGTAACTGACCGCATGCTCGAACTTTTTAAGAAAAAAAAATAAATACGATTTGACAATTTGAAGATTTGGTAATTTGATAATGAAATTCAATTACCAAAGAACGAATGAACTAATAAACCAATAAACGAGTCACTCATAAAATGCAATCACAAGTCCTTGAAATAATTTATCTAATTGGTTCTATCACATTTATTATTGGATTAAAAATGTTGAGCCATCCTGAAAGTGCCCGCCGCGGAAATCTTGTTGCTGCTTTCGGAATGACAATCGCCATCCTCGGAACAATTTTTCTTTACCGCGATGAATACAATCAGCCATTTGCATCTTTCAATATCATTTTAATTTTTATTGCGCTGGTTATTGGGACCGTAATCGGTGTATTAGCTGCGAAACGAGTAAAGATGACAGCCATGCCTCAGATGGTTTCGCTCTTCAACGGAATGGGAGGAGCTTGTGCTGCAATCATTTCAGTTGTAGAGTACCAGCATCATTTTGCAGCTGGCGAATATGGATATTCCGGAACTGTGCTTGCCGGCCTTCTGATCGGAAGCATTTCTTTCAGCGGAAGTATGATTGCTTTTGGAAAATTAAATGGAAATGTTAGCGACAAAACATTTCCTTTTCAATCTGTGATCAATCTTATTCTTTTGGCTGGATTAGTAGCAGCAGGAATTTATCTGGCCATTCAACCGGAAACAAATATGCCTGTGCTTGGAATGCTGGCTGCTGCATGTCTTGTATATGGAGTTCTTTTTGTAATGCCTATTGGCGGAGCTGATATGCCGGTGGTTATTTCCTTGCTCAATTCATTTACGGGAGTTGCAGCTGCTTGCGGCGGATTTATATATGACAATCAGGTTATGCTCACAGGCGGAATTCTGGTTGGCTCATCAGGAACATTACTGACAATTCTGATGTGCAAGGCTATGAACCGTTCGCTGCTCAATGTAATTGTTGGTTCGTTCGGAGGAAGCGCATCAGGCGGGGCAACTGCCGGAACTACGCAAGGAACAGTTAAAGAGATTTCATTAACTGATGCCGGAGTCCTGCTTAGCTATTCTAAAAAAGTTATGATTGTACCCGGATATGGATTGGCTGTGGCGCAAGCCCAGCATACCTGTCATGAATTGGAAAATCTCCTTGAAGAGAAAGGAGTGGAAGTGAAATATGCCATTCATCCGGTAGCAGGTAGAATGCCCGGCCATATGAATGTTTTGCTTGCTGAAGCTGATGTTCCTTATCCAAAGTTGCTTGAAATGGAAGACGCCAACAGCGAGTTTGCTTCCACTGATGCAGTGATTGTTATTGGAGCAAACGATGTGGTTAATCCCGCCGCTAAAAAGAATCCTCAAAGTCCAATATATGGAATGCCAATACTTGAAGTGGAGGAAGCACAGAATGTGATTGTAATGAAGCGCAGTATGAATGCCGGATATGCCGGAATCGAGAACGAATTATTCTACGAACCGAAAACCCGTATGCTTTTTGGCGATGCTAAATCAACACTTCAAAAATTAGTAACTGAGGTAAAGGCAAACTAAGCGTCCAATTCTCCGGCTATAATATTCATGCTGCTCATAGTGACAATTGCATCAGAAATCAAAGCACCTTTCACCATTTCAGTGAATGCCTGATAGTAGATGAAGCATGGACGGCGGAAATGCAAACGATAAGCAGCACGACCGCCATCGCTGATTAGGTAGAAACCAACTTCACCATTCGCGCCTTCTACCGAGTGATACACTTCACCTTTCGGTGCATCAATTTCTCCCATCACAATTTTGAAATGGTAAATGAGCGCCTCCATGTTATTGTAAACTTCTTCTTTCGGAGGAAGATAAAATTGCGGGGCATCGGCATGAAAAGGTCCGTTTGGTAATTTGTCAAGCGCCTGACGAATGATTGAAAGTGATTCCCAGATTTCCTGATTGCGAACCATATAACGATCATAAGTATCTCCCTTGGTTCCAACAGGAATATTGAAATCAAAATCTTCGTAACTGCTGTAAGGATTCATGGCACGCACATCATAATCAACTCCTGTTGCCCGAAGGTTTGGACCAGTGAAACCATACTGCAGCGCGAA
>DMRR01000115.1 GCA_003455275.1 Bacteroidota bacterium
TGGTAATGTTTCTTTTCACAATTGTCGTCCATAAATTTTTTCAGCACACCGTTCTCAGCAAAACGCGCAAGCAGAAAAACATTGGAGTCATTACAAATCCTTGCATTCTGAAACTTACTGAAGGTGATTAACACATTTGCACTTATGCTTACCACCACCAGCAACAGGATAAAAAGGATACGACGCAGTGAGAAAAAATTATTCTTTCTGTAGAAAGGTGAAACCACTCCGGTCAGATGGATAAGCAAAATCAGGAAAGCAAATTCAAGCGCAATTAATAACACTGAAGTGTGAACCAGAACACTCACGATCACAATCGAAAGCAGAAAAAGTTTTTCAGGTTTTGGCAAAACTGTTTTACGAACCACTAGCAGCGGAAGCGAAAGCAGAACATAACAGGTGAAAATATCCGGAGTCAGCAGGTTGCTTATCCATCCTGCATTTGTGAAACAAGAGAGCGCAAGAATTATCAGCAGGAACAGGAGGGAAGATGACTGGTTAAAAATTTTTTTCCACCACAACTGAAGCAGAAAAGCGAGAATCAGGTTCTGAACAAACACTACCGTCCATAGTGTAAATCCCATTGAGAACAAACCGATAAACAGTCCATAAAAAACCGGACGGTCTCCCGGAACATTGAAACTAAGTGCACTGAAAAGATAAGTTCCTGTGTCAGGATACAAGAGGGGAAATCCATTATAGATAGCGGGCAGCAACAGTAGAACAGACGCTGCAATCAGAAGTGCAACCTTTCTTAAATTTTCCTTAACGATTGTCGGTGGATTCAAACAAAAAAATAATTTATCAAAATCTCGGACAGTAAACTGTGTTCTTGATTGATGCAGGGAATTCAACCGTGATGCTGAATCGCATTTTCTTTTCCTCGCCGGGAGCGAGTTTCATTTTCCAACTCAGCTTTCCAGTTTCCTGTGTGTAAACAGCGCCACCTGCATCGTCGAGTGTAATCTTAATGTTGTTGTTTGCTGAGATGGGCACTTGTTCCATCACTTCAAGGTTTACATCAGTTGATTCATTGTTCTTCACTGTAACTTCATAAGTCACACTCTGGCGGTATTTGTCACCAATAAACTTTTCTTTAGTAAAGTCTTTTAGCTTCTCACGCTTTAATACAATCTTTTTATCGCGGCCCAAAGAAATATCGAGCGTATCCTTAGCCTGGTTTGCATAGATGTAACTCTGCCCAACATAACCTCCCTGAAAAAAAATATTTGCATTGCCATCGAGAAGGTTTAGTTTTTCCCAATCAGTAATGTGCATGTTCAGAAAAACATCTTCATCCAGGCGGGGAATAGAATAATAATCATAGGTTACCGTTAAATCGAAATCACCAATGTTCACCTGGTGAGCAACTGCATCACTCGGAATATTGGCCGCAAGTTTTATATCAAATTCTGTGGCAAGCGCACTTTGGTTTACCTGTGTGTATTGACTTGTTGTTTCATTTTCTTTTTTCGTTTTACCATTTGTTATGATTACTTCTTTCAAGGCATAATCCTGAGCAGCAGGCATCTTTTGTTTTTCAGCGGAATCGTATTTGTAATTTTCTCCATCCTGATCTTTGCCGTAATTATTGTAACCACCATTGTAATAATCCATGAACCAGGTGCTGAATACGGGGCCACACGCGCCGGCGCTTGGGTTGCCTGTGCTAAGCGTGAGATGAATGTCCTTCCAGTCTTCGCCGGTGTTCTGCCACAGAGATGCTTTGTAATTCAGCTTCGCCGGATCGCCCACCTTATCACAACGAACATCATATTCCGGAGTCCAGCCTGCAGAAGGCACCATGTAATTCAATTCAAAAGTTGTGTTAAGTGCAGAACTTGTTTGCACCTGCACCCAAATTTCTCCGCTAGGTTGATTCTTCTTATTCATAAATTCAGAAACCTGCTGAGTGATTCTTGTTCTTGATTCAGCAAGTTTTTTTTCCTGGTTTTCATAGTCCATCCACTGAACTTTAAGTCCCCATTCCTTTTCGCTCATGTAATCATAGTACTGCTTAACAGCTTCGAAATTCAAACCAGTGTTAGCGCCTGTTGTCTTTTTGTTATCATCAAGCATTGCCTGCTGCATCAGAATTAGTTCCTTGTGTTTGCTTATGGTCACAAGCTGCTGATCAATTTGTTCAATGGAGTCGGTCCACTTTTTTGTTTCTGCATTCAGTTCGTTTGGTTGAAGGTAATTGAGTTTATACTGTACACTCATAATAAGAAGCTTGCT
This sequence comes from Bacteroidota bacterium, assembly GCA_003455275.1. Lineage (GTDB taxonomy): Bacteria > Bacteroidota > Bacteroidia > Chitinophagales > UBA10324 > CAXBPY01. Next base: position 2,239 of record DMRR01000115.1, read on the forward strand.
ATCGCTTACTACATTTATTGTTTGTGAGTTGATGTTGCTCGGAAGTCCGGTGAAAACAACATCAGTGTTCCCTGCTGCAAGGGAAGTCCTGGCGGTTCTGTCAATTTCTGCACCATTAAGATAAACAGTTGCAGATTGAATGTCGCTCTTAAGTTCTTGTTTCTTTTGGGCAAAACATTTCGCTAAGTTCAATGTGACAGTGAATAGAAGGAGTGAAACTGCAAGAAAAATTTTGTGTAGCATAGATTAATTGTTTGCCCGATAAGAGGGCGAAGAAAAGGAAATTCCATAAAGAAATTTATTTCCTTAGTGCGTGTAATAACTAACTAAGTTTTTCTTTTTGAAAATGAAACTACTGAATTATAACCGGCTTTGAATAAATTTTTCCGTTTAATATAATTTCTGTAAGGTAATAGCCCGCAGCAAGTTGAGCTGATGATTTTATTTTAATAAATGAAATTTCAGAATCAGGTTTATACTCATAGATAGAATATTTTTTTCCCGAAACATCTGAAAGTGTAATCAGAAGTGATTCTCCTTTTGCTCCTGTGATTTTTAGGTTAATGTTATCTGCAGTTGTTGGATTTGGTAAAACTTCGAAATCAAAACTCTTTGGCTGGTAATAAATGGTCTCAATCTGCGAGTAGTGAACTTCACGATTAAAATCAGTCTGGCGCAGCCTGTAATAACTGAAGCCGAAGAGCGGCTGCTCATCTACATCAGCATAATTAATTGTATGCGTGCTGTTGCCTGCTGCTTTTTGGCTGAGAAGATCTGTGAAATGAATTCCATCTGCAGAGCGTTCAATAGTGAAGTAATCACTGTTGAGTTCTGAGGCTGTGACCCATGTGAGATCAACAACATCCTTGTTCAGCACAGCATCGAATGAAAGCAACTCTAGTGGAAGTGAGTAACCTGTCTGAGGAAACCCGATACCGTAATCCGAAGAAACATTGACTGCGGAGCGTTCCGCATGAACTGTTCCGCCACTTATATATTGTGTACTATTCACATGAGTGCCTTGCGATTGCCACGAGCTTCCGGAGTTCACTCTTTCAATTACACCATAGATAGATGCTGGTGAGCTCATATTGGAAGCGCCTCTTTCATTCAGTTTCACGGTAAAGTTTCCACCCGTGAGTGAAGAATTGGGAGTGAGTGTCCAGTAACCATAATCAAGCATATCGGTTATTGGTGTTCCGTTTATTTTCAAACCGGCAGGAAGGCCTGTAGGATTTGGGATTGCATTCGTAAATTTTCCAAGCACATTATCAAATCCTGAAATGCTGTTAAGGTTAAGACTTGCAAGTTCGTAGTAGGACGAAGTTCCAACAGGAAAAAAATATTCACCCGAAGAGCTCACACTTCTGCGTAAATTTCCAATGATATAACTGTTTTCAGAATAAGGATTGATAGCATTTGTAAGATTGTTTGTAACATTAACTTCATAAGATGATGTAGTGATATTTCCAGAAATGAGCCCGAGCGTTCCGGCAATACCTATTGTCTGACTGAGAGTAAATCCTGACGCGTTATTAAAATCTGCATCGAAGAAATCGCTTTCAACACTACCGCTGATATTCTGAACACTGCTTCCCCAGAAAGTTACTTTGCCTGCTTCGCTAAGAAATGATCCATTGTTTGTCCAGTTTTTCTTTATGTATTCATAACCTTCATTTATATGGTTGCCTGTTCCACTGTTAGTGAAAGATGCTTCAAACGAAACTGTAGTCCCTGAGCTTACATACATGGTTCCGATATTGGTTGCATCTACCTGAGCAAATGATTCTTGAGAGAAATAAATCACAATGCTTATCAGGAGGCAAATTGTTTTTGCTTCTGTTGAATTGAATTTTGTTTTAAAGAAACCGGATTGTAGAATTCTTATCATTCAATTTTTTATTTCTTCAGCAATTAGTTAGTGGTTGCTTTTATTACAGCAAATCGGATTACGATAGCTTCTGACAACGATCCTGCAGTGTTATTTCTGACAGTGATTTTAAAAGAACCTGCGGCCATGGTATTAGCAGTTACAGTGTAAGCGCCAATTGTTCCGCCTGAATCATGTTGAGTAATAATTACATCATTAGCTGCAACGCTTGAATTGGTAACAGTAAATGAGACAATAGTTGCGGATGCAAGTGCGGCATTATTCATAGTAATAGTTCCACAATTCTTATTAAGAGTAACACCAGTTGATTTACTCGTTATTTGTGTTACAGTTCCGCCAGCGCCAGTCGCATATCCGATTCCGGAAGTTGCAGATGTGCTGGTGATACCGCCAACGACCTGAAGTGTAGTTCCCGGGGTTGTGGTTCCAATTCCAACACTTGATGTGCTTCCATAAACAGTCATTACAGTTGCAGGAGAGTTATCAGCAGTTCCGGAAGAGCCCGCAGCTGCTATCTTGAAATAGATATTTGAATAACCGGTTCCTGTCGATGTTCCGGCAGATAGGTTAAGATCACCACCATTCAAATTTGTTCCACCGCTATACGCTCCTCCAGATTGAAGTGTTAAATTATTTCCTGCATTACCTGAAGTGGTATGACGCTCCATCCAGATAGTTCTTGCAGCTTGACCGTCAAAACTCAGAGAGTTTGAGGGAGATGAAACACCAATTCCAACTTTCACCAAGTTGACACCTGAACCGCCAAGCACAAGGCAATTGCTTGATCCTACAGAGGCGCTGTAACCGATAGCTGTTGCATTCGAAAGGTTATTTGATGCTGCATCTGCATTACTTCCTACAAAAGTGTTGTTACTTCCGGTTGTGTTGGTTGATCCTGCTGTATATCCAATACCAGTGTTATAGCTTCCGGTTGTAAGCGTGCTCAATGCATTATATCCACTTGCAACATTTCTTCCTCCGGTAGTGCAGAGTCTTAAACCATTTACACCAATTGCTGCATTATACACTCCTGTAGTATTAGTATAAAGTGCATTTTGACCACAAGCTGAGTTTCCATTTCCGCTAGTATTGGAATAAAGTGAGTTGGACCCCATTGCAGTATTTTGTCCTCCTGTTGTGTTTGCATACAAAGCATTCATTCCAGAAGCTGCGTTATCAAATCCAGTTGTGTTTGATTTCAATGAACCATAACCCATTGCTGAATTATTAAAACCTGTGGTATTTGCTTGTAATGCGTTCCATCCAAATGACGCATTTGAAGTTCCGGAAGTATTAGCCGCTCCTGCATTGTATCCAAAGAATGTACTTCCGTTGTAGGTGTTTACATTCCCTGAATGATAGCCAAAATTGGTTGTACCTTCAGTTGAATTACCAATTCTTCCGGCTACTCCATTGTTTACTCTAATGTTAAATGCAACATCATCTGTTGTTCCAATGAAATTGGTTCCATCAACAGTTCCATCGTTTCCTGTAATTGTCCAGCCAACCCTGGAAATCAGTGGTAGCCACTGCGTGCCATCGTAGTAATAAAAACCATTTGTACCATCTGTTTGATAAACTAATAAACCTGTAGCAGGAGAGGAGATGGCGTTTTTCTGAGCATCAGTCATTCTTGGAGCAAGCATTCCCTTTGTTGTTGAGGTTAAATCAAGAATTGATGTTGAATTAGGGGTTGTGGTACCAACCCCAACCTGCGCCCTTGCACTACCGAGAGAAAATCCTGTTAGTAAAATAATTAGTGTAAAATTTCTAATCATACTTACTCGGTTTAATGAGGAATGCGTTATACCTCTTCGCTTCGATTTTGTTGCTTGTTTCGGAAAATATTTTTTCAAACTATTCCCGTTAAGCTTATTTTTTTCCTTTTCAGCTTTTATAATTTCTTGTTCAGTGCTTCTCGCCAATCCGCTGACAATCGGGGTTGTCAATTAAATTTTTGATCATAATTAGAGAGTATCTTTAACATAGCGCCATGAAAATTTATACCAAGAAAGGAGATACCGGAACCACTCAATTAATTGGTGGAACCCGAGTTTCGAAAAACAATATCCGAATTGAATCTTACGGAACAATAGATGAACTTAATTCTTACATCGGGCTTACCCGAGATTACACAAGCGATACGCAGACAAAAAATTTTCTCAAAGAAATCCAAGATCGCTTATTCACTATCGGGTCATCACTTGCAAGTGATCCTGAAAAATCGAGAATGAAAATTCCAGATCTTAAAACAGAAGATGTGGCTTTGCTTGAAAAGGAAATTGACAGAATGAATGATTTGTTGCCAGAAATGAAAAATTTTATTTTACCAGGCGGAACTCCCGGAAATTCCATTTGTCATATTGCTCGTTGTGTATGCCGCCGCTCTGAAAGATTGATTGTAGCCTTAGCAGAAATAGAAACTACAGAACCACTGATTTTACAATACATAAATCGGTTGTCAGATTACTTGTTTGTGTTGTCAAGAAAAATATCGAAAGATGAAAATGCGGAAGAGGTCTCATGGAAACCACGACTGTAAAGCATTTCAAACTATTAACAATCTCCACTTTTCAGAAGTAAAATTTCATTTTGATTTATCATTCATAAAAATACTTTTGCGGAAAAATCAGACCTATAAATGTTTTGGACTCTTGAATTAGCATCTCATCTTGAAGAAGCGCCGTGGCCTGCGACCAAGGATGAACTAATAGATTATGTAATCAGAAGCGGGGCACCGCAGGAGGTGGTTGAAAACCTTCAAGAGCTCGAAGACGAAAACGAAATGTATGAAAGCATTGAAGACATCTGGCCTGATTACCCAACACAGGAAGATTTCTTTTTCAACGAAGATGAATACTAAGTAATTCAACTCTTATTTAAGAAAGCGAAACATATTTCTGTTTCGCTTTTTTATTGATAACTTGATTCAATGAAATCACCTATCACTTTGCAATTTAACCTCGCTGGTTATATTTGCCGTCCCTTAAAAAAAGGCCTACACGAATAATGGTAAATCAATACGAAACAGTTATAATTTTCTCACCTATTTTGAGTGAAGATGAACTGAAAAAAGAAGTTAAGAAATTTAAAAAAATGCTTGAAGATGGAGGAGCGTCTATCATCGAAGAAAGAAGTTGGGGATTGCGCCAACTAGCATATCCAATCAAAGCGAAGTCTAATGGAATTTATTACATCATAGAATTTAATGGTGATGGCAACCTGATTTCAAAACTTGAAGTTGAATATAAACGCGATGAAAATATTCTCCGTTTTCTCACAACCTCACTTGATAAATTTGGTGTGGACTATAACAACAGACGCCGTGCGGGTTTAGTAGGCAAAGAAAGAAAAGCACGCGAAGCAGCTGTAAAATCAATTAAAGAATCAACAACACTGGAAGCATAAAAAAATGGCAGCACCAAAAAAAGATATCAAATACCTATCTGCTCAGAAGCAGATGAAGCGCCCTAAGAAATATTGCCGCTTTAAAAAATACGGTATCAAATACATTGACTACAAGGAAACTGAATTTTTGATGAACTTCATTAATGAGCAGGGAAAACTTCTTCCGCGCCGCATTACTGGTAATAGTCTTAAATACCAACGAAAAGTTGCTCAGGCGATTAAGCGCGCAAGGCAATTAGCGTTACTTCCTTATGTAGCTGATCTTTTAAAATAATAACAAGTCATGAATGTAATTTTAACACAAGATGTAGATAAGCTGGGCAAGGAAGGCGAACTGGTAAAAGTCCGCCCTGGTTTTGGCAGAAATTTTTTATTACCTAAACGGTTGGCTGTAACTGCCTCCGCAGCTGCATTAAAAGACTTCGAAGAAAAGAAAAAGCAAGACTCTCGTCGCGAAGAAAAAATGATGAAAGAAATCACCAAGTATGTTGATGTGTTGAAAGACACTATTTTCAAGATTGGTGTTAAAGCTGGAACTTCAGGAAAATTATTTGGAACTGTAACCACACATCAGCTGGCTGCAGCTATAAAAGCACAGAAAAATATTTCTATTGATAGAAAAAAAATATCAATACCTGAAGAAGTTAAAACTGTTGGAACCTTTACCGCAAATATTGATTTGCATAAAGACCTCAATGTAACTGTGAATTTCGAAGTAGTGGCTGAGTAATAGTTTCTAAATGAAATATGAAATCCCGGTTGTTGGTACAATCGGGATTTTTTGTTTTCAATAGGATTGAATTCCGGAAAACATCGTTCACGCAAGTTTATTATTGCATTTAATCAATATGAGCAAAAAGAAAAAGCAAGAAGACAAATCGCAACCTAAGAAAAAACAACAAGCGTTCAGAATTGACAAGAGAAAAATTCTGGCAGCGCTTGGAGGAATTCTTGGGCTCACTTTTATAGTTTATTGGCAAAGTACTTCTAATGGTTTTGTCAACCTTGACGATGACCGATATATAACTAATAACCCGCTCATCCTTCATGTTGATCCAAAATTATTTTTCTCTAAACTGCAATGGATGGGTAACTATCATCCACTTGTTCTTTGGGTTTATTCAATCATCTATTCTGTAGCTGAACTAACCCCCTCAGCCTATCACCGCGTTGAACTATGTTTTCACTTGCTTAATACCTCGCTCGTTTTATTCGTAATACTTGAATTAACTTCATTATTTGAGATTGCGGTAGTAGTTAGTATGTTGTTCGGTATTTCTCCAATGCATGTAGAATCGGTTGCATGGATAAGCGAACTTAAGGATTTAATGTACACTGCTGGATTCCTTGGATCTGTATATATGTATATTCGATATGTTCGATCAGATTTTAAACGGAAATTTTTTATATGGAGTATTATTTTCTTTTTTCTTTCGGTATTATCAAAAGGCATGGGAGTTTCTCTCCCGATTGTGTTGTTGCTTATTGATTATTATTTGGGAAGAAAAATTACGCGAAGTGTAGTGGCTGAAAAAATTCCATTCTTTGTGCTCTCACTGATTTTCGGAATTGTTGCAATAAAGGCGCAGCAAGAGTTGGGTGCTGTTCAGGATCTTGCTGTGTATAGTTTCCCACAGAGAATTGTATTTGCATGCTATGCTTTCATTACTTACATCTGGAAATGTATTGTTCCTGTTCATCTAAGCGCTTACTATGGTTATCCAGTTAAAACAGGTAATACTATTGATAAGATTTATTATCTCTATTTGCCAGCTGTTATCGCCTTGCTCACTATAGTTTTTCTTTCAGTTAAGCGAACAAGAAAACTTTTTTTTGGTATTGGTTTTTATTCAGTCACGGTTGCTTTGGTACTTCAGTTATTACCCGTTGGTGGCTGCATAATTGCAGATAGATATTCCTACATACCCAGCATCGGTATCTTTATGTTAGTGGCCTGGTTGCTATTTGAAATTTATCAAAAGTCTTCAGCCATGAAAATCACTGCCATAACCTTATTTGCGATCATGACGGTTGCTTACTCATATATGACTTTTGAAAGAACTAAAGTATGGAAGGATGGGCTTGCTTTATGGGGCGATGCAATTGAAAAAGGAACACTTTCTGCGATTGCCTACAACAATCATGGTGTGTTATTAAAGTTAGATGGAAAATTAAACGAAGCAATGGCTGATTACAAGAATGCTTTGAAACTGAATCCCAGAAATGAAGATAGCTGGAGTAACATTGGACTAATCTATTGGCAGCTTGGATTACCCTTCACAAAGAAGGCCGATTCATTATTCAGCATTGCTTACAAGACTGCCATTAATCAATCTGACTTTGATAAAACCGAACCAAATTCTGTTGCGGCAATGGCAAAATTTTATAATCCGGAACACAAGGACAGATTCATTGAAACCACTCTGCAAAATGCTTTTAAATGTTTTCATGAAGGAATAAAATGTAAAGATTCTGTTGAGCTTTATTTTGCAAATGCAACTGCCAATCTTGATACTGCTATTGCAATCAGCCCTGATTTTGCAACTGCCTACGAAAACCGTGGAAGCGTTCGATCAACGATGGGAGATCAGCAAGGCGCAATAGCAGATTACACAAAAGCGATTCAACTTGATCCAAATTTTAGTGACCCGTTATATAACCGTGGCCTTGTATATTACAAACTTGGAAGAAAAAATGAAGCATGTGCCGATCTTAACAGCGCGGCCCAACTTGGTCATCAGACTGCACGAAGAGCATTGAATGATTTGTGCAAGTGATAAAAAAACTGACTTGAAAAAACGCTTTGACCTCTTTAAGGATAAATTTTCTTCTGCTACAAAACAGATTACACTCCCGCTCTTCGATGGACAGAATTTGTATGATGTTTTTACTTTTCTTTTTAAAGAATTCAGAAGAGATTCTATTAATGTGCGGGCAGCATCTGTTGCATTCAGTTTTATGCTTGCTTTATTTCCATCCGTTTTGGTTGTGTTTACATTAATTCCGTACATTCCTGTTCCATCGTTCAGAGAAACAGTGCTACAAACATTGCAGGGAATTCTTCCTTCGAATGCTTACACAACAGTTTCTTCCACAGTAATAGACATAGTTGAAAATCACCACGGCAAAATCCTTTCAATCGGAATTGTTCTTGCATTTTATTACATGAGCAGGGGAGTAGTTGGACTTATTAATTCATTTGATAAAGTTTATCCGGCATTTAGGCAGCGTAGTTTTTGGATGAAAACAGCTGTGAGCATCAAGATTACATTTCTGCTTTTCATTCTCTTATTGCTGTCGATGTTTTTAATTGTAGAAGGAGAATTTTTTATGAAATATTTAATGCAACTGATCGGTGTACAGGGAGGGAGTGCTTATTTATTTTTATCGTCTGTAAAATGGCTAATTATCATACTACTTTTTTATTTCAGCATCAGCTTAATTTATTTTTATGGTCCTGCACTTCATACACGCTTTCGTTTTTTTTCTGCGGGTTCTTCAATTGCCACTTTTTTAAGCATACTCACCTCGCTTGGGTTCTCCTATTTTATCAACCACTTCAGCACTTATAATAAAGTTTATGGAAGTATTGGAACACTGATCGTTCTTATGTTGTGGCTTTACTATAATTCACTTGTTTTGCTCATCGGTTTTGAACTCAATGCAAGCATCTCCATTAACAAATCAATCAAATCAAATTCTTCTCTTGAATCTAACTCGATTTAATTTTTTATCTCTTCTGATTCTATTCTTCAATTGTCAAAGTGTTCAATCACAAACCAACACTGTAATTCCATGTTCTTTGAAAATTGATAGTGTATCAACACATCAAATAGTTTCACCTATGATGTCAGGATTTAGTTGTGAGAATATTTTTTTGGAAATAAATAATCCGCTTGACACCGCACTCTTAAATCAATTGAAGAAATTAAATCCGGCAGTACTTCGTTTTCCCGGAGGAATGCTTTCTAATTTTTATCACCCCATGAACAATGGCTATGGATTAAAAAAGAGTGAAATTGCTCCGATAAATGTTCAATACGCACAACAGTTACAATTAGAAGGTGTATTTACAAAACAAGCAGCTGTTAATCATCCTTATTTACATGACTTCGTAAATTTTTGTCATGCTTTAAAATCAAAAGTTTTGGTGACGGCAAATATTCTAACCGGCACCCCTGAAGAACTAATTGATGAACTCAATTATTTCACTGACAATAATGTTGAAATAGCCGGTGTTGAACTTGGAGATGAACTATATCTCGGCATTTATCGGCAGGTATTTCCATATCCTGGAAGTTATCTATCAAAGACTCAAATGTTCGTTCAAATGGTTCATAAGTATTTTCCGAAAATAAAAGTTGGAATGGTTGCCGCCCCGCTTGCCCGAATCAGTGATCTTGAAGGAACATCCGCAGCAGACTTCGGTTATTTCAAATCATGGAATGATGCGCTAAGTAAAACAGATTTATTTGATGCAATTGTTATCCATGCATACACACCGGTAACTGTGCTTGAAAGCCAACCAACTGATTCGATTTTTAGAAGAGCTGCATCTGATGCTGAAAAAACTTTTGGGCGAAATGGAACAATGGTTCAGGCAATGGATTACTATGCCGAGGTTTTTCCTAAATCACCAATATGGATTAGTGAATGGAATTTATCATTGAGACCAAATAAGTCATACTTTGTTAATACAGTTTTACAGACAATTTACATTGGTTCATTCCTTAATTTTTTAAATGAATTAAATTCTGAGAGTAGCCCGCATGTAGATATGGCAATGTTTCAAAGCATTGCAACAGGCGGCGTTTATAATCATTACGGTGCGATTGATTACCGCAGTGAAAAAGAAAAATCTTCCACGAATATTGTGAGGAGAACACCATGGTATGCATTCAAGCTGATGACTCCTGTTTTTGATGGAAGAAATCATGTGTGTGTTTCAAATACGCCCTGTGAAATTCCTATCAATTTTTATTCATATGTGGATACTACAAATTCTCAATGGTTGATTTGTTTTATGAATTATAGTGGTAAGGAAATTAAGATTGATTCTCTCATCAATGACTCAACTGACTGGAGCGGAAAGCAAGTATCAATTGAATATATTAAAGGCGCCTTGCAAAACAGTTATGGGTGGACCCGATTTTCCAGAAACAATTACAATACTGCTCCGGAGGCCAAGAACGAAACAATGCTATTGAAGGATTTTATTTTCCCTTCCTATGGCGTCGGAATCATTCGTATAAAGAAATAGTTGTCCTTTACTTTTAGTGTTTCATCGAAGAATTATTTTTTTCATTGGTAGTCGGAACAATATTTTCGGGATTCATAAAAAAATCAAACCTAAAAGATGAAAAAAGCTTTAACAATTCTTTCCCTGATTTTACTCGCATCTTTTTCTAATGGACAAATGAGAAGTCAATTTACTAATGTCACCACGCCCGGCGGACATGATGGATCTATTGATATGCGAGTAAGTGGAGGTGTCCCTCCATATGCTTATCAGTGGAATGATGGAGTTACGGATGAAGATCGTAAAGATCTTAAAAGCGGTAAGTACACAGTTATTGTAACGGACCAGGGCGGCTGCGAAATAATAGCAAGTTTTAACATTACAGAACCGCAATCTCCAGGAAGCAATTCTTTAGCAGGAGTTCAAAGCTTTACTTCAGATGTTGATGTGTTTCCAAATCCAGCAGATGGCACAGTGAATGTTCATTTCAGCGGAGCGAAAACCAATAGCATCTCAATCAAGGTTACTGATATCAGCGGAAAGGTTGTGTTTGAAAAAAACTATGGTGAGTTCAACGGACAGTTAGAAGAGAAGGTTGATCTCACGAATGAAGCCAAAGGAATTTATATGGTGCAGGTTATTACAGAGCGTGAATCTTATAATTCAAAGATTGTGGTTCAGTAATTCACAATTGATAAAAAAGAAAAATCCTCCCCGAAGAATTCAGGGAGGATTTTTTATTTTATTGAGAATATATTTTTCCCAGAGAAAATTTACCGCACAATAAACTTTGAATTCATATTTCCATTCACAGTGTTTATTTCTAAAAAGTAAATTCCTTTCGAAAGATTTTTTGTGTCGATTGCAACTGCGTTTACAGAAATGAGTCGTGTATCACATTTTAACTTCCTTCCTGAAATATCAAATAAGTTAATTGAATTGATTGCAGTTTTTCTTTTCGAAGAAATTATTATTTGTGAAGCAGCATCATTGTAGAAAATTCCAAATTGATCATCTTCAATCTCATTCACGCCAACAATTGTAATTGTTTGCTCCACGGTGTCGCTACAACCGTTTGCATTTGTTGCTATCAACTGAATGGTGAATAAACCTTCAAAGCTATATTCATGAACAGGTGCAAAAACCGTATCGCTCGCACCATCACCAAAGTCCCAATGGTAATTTGTGGCACCTGAAGAAGTATTGGTAAAAGTTGCTATGTCATTACTCTCGGTAAAAGTGAACCCTGCATCAGGTGCAGGAAGAACAGCAAGAGATAAAGTATCAATGGCTGTGCATCCATTGAAATCAGTTCCTTGAACAATTACATCAATATCAGAAGTTGTCGTTGCCAGCACCGTATCTCCTGTAACTGATGATAAATTAGAAGAGGGAGACCAGGAATATGAAATTGCGCCATTTCCAACAAGTGTAACTGCATTTCCGATACAAACACTGTCCATACTTGAAGTAATAAATACAACAGGTTCAGGTAAAATATTGACTCCGGTATTGGGCGATGTATCACTTCCACAACTGTTAAATGCAATCGCATGGTACTGCCCTCCAACTGTGGTCATATAATTTGAATTTGTAGCACCTGCAATCAAAGTATCATTTTTAAACCATTGATACGATGTAGCACCAGAGGTTTGAGCATTTAAATTAGCAGTGTTCCCGTTGCAGATATTTATGTTAATGGCAATAAAGCTGGAGTAATCTGGTGGAGTGCACCCACTTACTGTAAAGTAACCACTCATTGTACCTTGATGAAAACTACATTCATAACTGTAACTTCCTGCCTGGCCAGGTACATAAATAAAAGTTGTTGAACCAGAATTCAAATTTGCGTTCCACAAAGTCGCCCCGGAGGGAACAGAAAGCGCCGTAGTGGTGTGGCTTCCGTTTATCCAGTTCCATTTCACAGTATCCCCTAAATTGATGGTAAAATTTGAAGGAGTAAAACTGTAATTCTGAACATTTACTATTTGTGTGATTGCTTCAGAAAATTTAGAAAAAAATAAAAGTGAAAAGGAGAGGAGAGTGGGTAGTAAAAACTTTTTCATAAAAATGTTTTTCGTAATAATACAAGTTGAACACACGGCAGCACTCTTTTCAGAAAAAGAATTTACAATTTCATGACATAGAAATCAGAGTAAGATTTCAAATAAAAACTTGTGTTCTTTTCAACAGAATTTTTTACAATTCTGTGATAAAAAAGTCATCGCAAAACAAGGAATAGCGGCTTATCCAAATTACATTTGAGCAAAATGAAATACTGCTTAAAATTAACCGATATAGGTTATTGGTCTCCACTTTTTTACTTTAAAAATTGAAACAAACTAAAGATTGAATTTACTAATAGCAGTAAAACAATAAGTGCCGAAAAGCATTGATTAAAAAAAGAATAAATAACAATAAACGAATAACAAAATAACTAATGGCTGAAGAAATTGTTGGTGGCGAAAGAATAATTCCAATCAATATTGAAGATGAAATGAAAACCGCTTACATCGATTATTCGATGTCGGTAATTGTTAGCCGCGCTATTCCTGATGTGCGCGATGGATTAAAACCTGTGCAACGCCGCGTGCTTTTCGGTATGTATGAGTTGGGAGTGATGAGCAACCGCCCCTATAAAAAGAGTGCGAGAATAGTGGGAGAGGTACTTGGTAAATATCATCCGCATGGCGACTCATCAGTGTATGAAGCAATGGTGCGCATGGCACAAGACTGGAGCCTGCGCTATCCACTCGTAGATGGGCAAGGAAACTTCGGAAGCATGGATGGGGATAGCCCTGCAGCAATGCGATACACCGAGGCTCGCCTCAGAAAGATTGCGGAAGAAATGTTGGCTGATATTGAGAAGGACACCGTTGACTTTCAGCTCAACTTCGATGACACACTGAAAGAACCAACAGTAATGCCTTCTCGCATTCCAAATTTGTTGGTGAACGGGGCTAGTGGAATTGCTGTGGGAATGGCAACTAATATTCTTCCACACAATTTAAGCGAAGTGATTGATGGAATTACTTCATACATTGATAACAGGCAAATTACAGTTGAAGAATTAATGGAAGTGGTGAAAGCTCCTGACTTTCCTACAGGCGGAATCATTTACGGAACTGCCGGCGTGCGCGAAGGTTTCAAAACCGGACGCGGAAGAGTAGTGGTTCGTGCGAAAACAAATTTTGAAACACTAAAAAATGGGAAGGAGCGAATCATCATTACTGAATTTCCTTACCAGGTAAACAAAGCACTTGTTCATGCTAAGATTTATGAACTAATAGGAGAGAAGCAGATTGAAGGAATCAGTGAAGTGCGCGATGAGAGCGACAGAGACGGAGTGCGAATGGTGGTAGAACTGAAGAAGGATGCAATTCCAAATGTGGTGCTCAATCAGTTATTTCAGTTCACGCAACTTCAAACTTCATTCGGTATAAACAACATTGCGCTCGATCATGGTCGCCCGCGCCTTCTGAATCTGTTGGATATGATTCGCAGCTTTGTGGAATTCCGTCATGAAGTTGTGGTGCGCAGAACACAATTTGATTTAGCAGAAGCAGAAAAGCGCGCTCACATACTCGAAGGTTTACTTATTGCACTTGATCATCTCGATGCAGTGATTGCACTCATTCGTGCTTCTCAAACTCCGGACATAGCGCGCGAAGGTTTGATGAATCAGTTTGCGCTTAGTGAAATTCAGGCGAAAGCAATTCTTGAAATGAGATTACAGCGCTTAACAGGATTAGAGAGAGATAAGATTAAAGAAGAGTATGCTGAAATCATGAAACAGATTGCCTACTTCAAAGAAATTCTTTCTGATGAAGTGCTTCGCTACAAAATCATCAAGGATGAAATGCTCGAAATCAAAAACAAGTATGGAGACGAGCGTAGAACAGAAGTAGTAGCCAACGAAGATGAAATTGAAATCGAAGATCTAATTGAAGTAGAAGATATGGTGATTACCATTTCTCACCTTGGATATATCAAGCGCACCTCTCTTAGCGAATATCGTGTACAAGGCCGGGGCGGAAAAGGATCTCTCGGTGGTTCAGCCCGCGATGAAGATTTCATTGAGAAAATATTTGTAGCTTCCACACATGATTACCTTTTAATATTTACCGATAAAGGAAAATGTTTTTGGAAAAAAGTTTACACAATTCCGGAAGGGAATAAAACTTCTAAAGGACGCGCGGTTCAAAATTTAATTTCACTTGAACCTGATGATAAGGTACGCGCCATTATTGATATTCATAATCTTGAAGACGAAGCCTATCTTAATTCACACTTCCTCATCTTCTGCACTGAGCAGGGAACCATTAAGAAAACAACGCTCGAAGAATTCAGTCGTCCGCGTCAGAACGGAATCATTGCAATCACTATTGAAGAAGGAGACCAACTTTTAGATGTGAAGCAAACCAATGGCAACTGCGAAATCATTCTTGCTGTTCGCAGTGGAAGGGCAAATCGTTTCCCTGAAAACAAAGTGCGTGCTGTAGGCAGAACTGCTATAGGTGTGAAGGGAATTGAATGTGACGAAAAAGATAAGGTTGTTGGCATCATTACAATTGATAAGGAAGATAAGGAATCTACAATTTTGGTGGTGAGTGAAAAAGGTTATGGAAAACGAAGTGATCTAGATGAATATCGAATAACTAATAGAGGAGGAAAAGGAGTGAAGACGCTGAATGTAACGGAGAAAACAGGCCAGTTAATTGCCATAAAAGACATCACGGAAAAAGATGAACTGATGATAATTAATCGGAGCGGAGTTACTATCAGAATGAGCATGGATGAAGTAAAAGTGCAGGGCAGAGCTACCCAAGGTGTGCGACTCATTCGTCTTGAAGAAGATGATGTAATTGGATCAGTTGCTAAAATTGACAGTGACATGATCGAACCTGATGATTCATCATCCGGCACTGAAACTCCTCCTGTAACTCCTGATGAAAATCAATCAATTCAGTAATAAATTCTGGAAAGATAATTGAAATTACCAAACCCAAAACACTTAAAAAAATGTTAAATAAAATTTTGATACTTCTTGCAGTAGTATGTTGTTTCAACACAGCTTTTGCACAAAAGAAAAACCTGACAGATGCATACTTTGCACTGGATCATGGAGAGTTGGACAAGGCAAAAGAATATATTGAAGCAGCATCAGTTGAACCCACAACCATGAACATGCCTAAAACCTGGGCTTATCGTGCAAACATTTATTTCGCAATCTTCAGAGACACAGCTCGTACACCTGCACACCAGGAAGGAGATTTGAATGAATCATTTAAAAGTTTGAAAAGATTAACTGAACTTGATCCTAAAGGAACTTTTGGACTTGATGTTTTTAATACCATTATTCCTATGTATGATATTTACAACCTTTCAGGAAGCAAGAACTATGATGACCACGATTACCAGTCAGCATACGATAATTTTGGAAAAGTCCTTGAACTTTCGAAAATGGTAAATCAACTTTTTAATCAAACTAATGTTGACACCTTTACGACTCTTTACTATGCTCATGCTGCGTTTAAACTTGGCAAAAAAGAAGAAGCCTATAAGCTGTATGATGTTTTGCGAAATGAGCGCAAGTATGATGACCCGCTGATTTATCAGGATTTTGCCGATGAAGCAGCTCAATCAAAAGACACTTTGAAGGCCATATCTATTCTTGATGATGGTTTGGGGAAATTTCCTAAGAGTGAAAGCATGATGTATCAGCAATTGAATTACTATATATTTTCTCATCATCCAGGAGATGCCATTGGTAAACTGAAGAAAGCAATTGATATGGACCCAACTAGAGCTGATCTTTACAGGGCTCTCGGCGATGCTTACAAGAATACAGATGATACAGCTAATGCACGCAAAACATACGAGCAGGCATTAAAACTTGACCCAAAGAATTTTGACATATACAAAAGCCTGGCAGAAGTTTATTATAACAATGCTGTAAAAACAATTGATGAAATGAATTCACTGCCTGATGGAGATAAGAGAATTGATATTCTCAAAGCCTCAAGTGACGCCTTACTTTATAAAGCATTACCGTACCTTGAAAAAGCAAAAGAGCTTGACTCAACTGACATGGAAGTGCTTAATGCATTAAAAGAAATTTATGCTCGCACCAATCAAATGGAAAAAGTAAAAGAAATTAATGCTGACATTCAAAAGCAAAAGGGCAATTAAGAAATTATTTATATCTTCTTGAAAAGTAAATAGGGAAGCCCGCGACATTATGCGGGCTTCATTTGAAATATTTTATTTAACATAATATTAATTATGAGACATATTATTTAGTATTTACCAATAAAAGGTTTAAAGTAATTGGCTATATAATACTTTGGTTAGAGTTTGGAGTTTATGATGTAGTCAAATAGGTCAATTTGTTCATCATTGATACATGCTTTTCAAATTAATTGAACTTTAAAACCAATGCAATTAAAACGAAAATCAAGAAAAATATTTTTCATCCAAAAATAAAATTCACAACATGAATTTTATTTTGAATCCTAAGTAAAGAAATGAGATTTCAGAAAATAAAAAAGGGAAGACAAAAATTAATGTCCTCCCCTTTTCAATTAAATGAAAATTATTATTTCACCACGGTCATTTTTTTAACATAGGAATTTGTACCATCGCTTACTTCGACAAAATAAATTCCGGCAGGAAGTGTTCTAACATCTATGCCGTAAAGATTGTTGCCATTCTTGAGAGATAGCTGCTGAGTGATATAAGTTTTACCAAGAATATCCATCACTTTCAAGGACCCGTTAGATGAACCATTTCCAGCATTCACCATAATGCTAACTTCATTATTTGACGGATTCGGATAAATACTGAAATCAAATTCGCTTTTGATCATATCATGAGTTGATATGTCCTGTTGAATTGTATTAAGAGTGGTATTGGTTTTCACAGGAGCATTGTAATCAAAGTAAATACTTGCGCTGTTTTTAATCTGTGTTCCGGGAGTCAAATTGGGGTTTTGTTTTATAGTGTAAATAATATATCCAATACTTCCTAGTGGATCATTCAAACTGTCAGGCAGATTAATATTTTCAAAACTGAACTTTATCACACCATTCTCCGTCATCTCGGCTTTGAAATTATGACTTGAATAAACAGGATGCAGAGAAGTGTAATCTAAATCACTGTCAAGGGTATCAAGCAAGTAAATATTGAAAGCAGTATATGTTCCAGTGTTTTGAAAGTGTATAGTGTATTCAAGAATTGAATCGTTCACACTTATATAGCCAGGTACCCCAGTTCCTTTTGGCCGTACTTCTTTGAAATTAGGATCCCATGAACCTACCACACTTGCATAATAAGTATTTACATTATTCCAGGGTGAATAATCACTAAGCCAATTATTTATTAAACCGTTATAAGAGCAAGTATCATTAAACAAGAGTGAAGTTCCCAGAGGGATATTAGTTGGAACATTATAGTTAGCAATAGATAGGTTAGATTGTGCGGGCGCAAGAGTTAGACCTGTACTTGCGATACTGTACCAACTTGGAAATGATCCGGCATTCAATTGTGCAAAAGGTGAAAACGAAGAGAGATTCATTTGGCCATCGTGCTTGTACCCGGAAACTACATCTGTTTCGTTTATGGTTCCTTCGTTTTTAATAATTACATGCTGATAGTAAGTGTGTCCTGGAATTGGCGGAGTATAATGCAAGGTTGAAATATGAATATCATGAATTGGATTAATCACATTCGCAAAATCATAAGTATTGCTGCAACCGCTTGCAGCAGATACTGAAACAGAAATGGAATTATTTTGACAGGCAGCAAGCGGATAGAAATATTGAACATTTTCTGATAGCGTATAACTGCCGGTGGGTACCTGAAATGAATAATGTCCTGATGCATTAGTATAAGTGTAACCAAATCCTGAACAATGAATCATAATGTTTTCAATTCCATTTTCACCTGCATCCATTGTACAATTTCCATTGGCATCGTCATATACCGTTCCTTCTATTGTGCAATAACAACTGTTATTCAATGGATCATATCCACAGCTAGTCCATGAATTCTGAACACAACCAGCAGCGTCAGTTACATAAACATAATAGTTTCCAGTAATAAGTGAAGATGCAATGTTGGTCGTTTGCCCATTGCTCCAGGCATATGTATAAGGGGCAGTTCCTCCATAAGGAATTGCCACAATATTTCCATCTGCAGTATAAATGCAACTTGCAGGTGTAGAAGCAAAGCCAATACTGATAGGGCTGCTAGCCTGTACAACTGCATACTTTACTATTGAACAACCAAGATTATCAGTTACCGTGCATGTATATCCTCCTGCAGCCAGATTTGTAATCGAAGTGGTATTTCCACCATTGCTCCATGCAGTAGTGTAAGGGGCAGTTCCGGATGTAATAATTATTTGTGCAGAACCATTTGATAAGGTACAATAAGCATCAGCCGAATTTGTAAAACCTGATACAACACTGATTGGAGGAACAACCACAGTACCTGATCGAATACAACCAACATTATCTGTTACAATGAATGAATATGTTCCAGGTTCAAGTCCGGTTGCTGTTGCACCTGTTTGCGCTGGAAATGTATTCCATTGATAAGTATAAGGTGCAGTTCCTCCGGTTGCAACTAGAGTAGCCGTTCCTGTAGCTGAAGTACACTGACTTGGAGTTGAAGAATATGTTACTGTAATGGGTGTTGAAGAACTTAAATAATAATATCCCTCACCAACGCACCCGTTTGCATCTATTACTGTTATAGAATAATTTCCAGCAGTAAGGTTCGAAATATTTTGAGTATTGATTCCATTACTCCAGTGATAGGAATAAGGAGGTAATCCTCCGCTTCCGAATGAAATGGCGCTTCCATCATTTTGAAGGCATGTGGCGGGTGTCAGAGTTACATTGGTTCCAATTGTAATTGATTGCTGAACATAAATTCCTTCTGTCTGATAGCATCCTTGTGCATCAGTTACAGTGACTTGATAATATCCAAGTGAGAGGCCTGTGATTGTTTGGCTGTTAGAACCATTACTCCAAATGAAACTGTAAGGTGCTATCCCCCCTCCCAATCCCGAAACTGTTGCTGTTCCATTTGTACAGTTTGCAGGTGTACTTGTTGTAGTGAATGTAACCGGTGATTGATTCCAGATATAGATTGAATCACCTACTGCATAAGTTCCAGAAACGCATCCTGCAGCATCAGTTATTAATACAGAATAATTACCGGCAGGAAGGTTCACATTGGCACCGCTACCTACAACTGTTCCAGATGGTATTTCGCTCCATTGAATGTTATAAGGAGCAGTTCCGCCGGTAATCGTTACTGCAGCGGTTCCTAAGGCAGGACAAATTGCCGGGCTTGTTGTAACAACATATGTAAATGGAGGTGCACCGGCAAAGTTGCCGTAAGCCTGACCTCCCGTACCTAAGGCATTAAGGTAAACATAACCACCTGCATAATTGAAAAGTGTATCAAATGAATTAGTTACAGTGTGGGTGGTTTGAACTCCAGCTGTCCACCAATAAAAAGTTATAGGTGGAGTAAGTCCGGTAGTTTGTGCAATCAGAATTCCATCATTATTACAAACAGGGTTTGCAAGAGTGAAAGTGATAGTACCGGATTGAGCACTAACCTTCCATGAGGATAAAACCAGAACTAAACAAAATGTAAAAAGTTTAAAAATGTTTTTCATATGTTTTAATTTTCTTAGTAAACGAAAAGATTAATTTAAAAGGTTGGGTGTATTGAAAGCTTCAAACTTAATGGCTCACCATTTTGAGATTCAAAATGAAAAAATAATTGCTTACACATTCAGAAAATTTTAGCTTCAAATCTGATTAACAAAAAATTTATTCCATATGATTCAAATCACATTTCTATTTTTAGCAGAAATTAAAAACTAAGATTTTTATTATGAGATCTATCATGAAATTTTATTGGTTTAAACGGAGTGGACTGTTCTTCTACCCTATTTCCATTTTTGGTTGGCTCATTACACTTCTGACTATTGCACTTTCGATTTACATCTTTATTCAGATAGATGCTGAATCTCATTCTGTAAGCGACACACTGATTAATTTCGCTTATAACATGTTATTTGTTTTATGCGGATATTCAATCATTGCCTATCTCGCGTCGAAAAGTTCAAAGGACAAATGATTAAGTTCTAGTTATCATTTCTTTTCATATAGCAAAGCACCTGATGTCTATATCTAAGGAGCGGATCTTTATCAAGTTACTCTTTCCATTTGCTGCTGGAATACTTTGCGGCTATATAACAGGAATTCAGATTTCAAGCTGGATATTAATTGCTCTGATTCCGTTATTGCCTGCCCTTCACTTTTTAATTAATAGAAAGATTCTAACCGCTTACACTCAAGGTTGGCTATTTGGAGTAGCAGCGTTCACTTTATTTTTTTTCTCGGGCTGGTTTTCATTTTCCACTACTTATGATCTAAATGACGAAAATCATTTTATTAATTTCGGGAAAGATGAATTCGCTATTGTACGATTAACAGAGCCACCTGTGTTCAAGGAAAAATTCGCACGGTGTATTGTTGAAGTTTCTCAAACCGGATCACAAAAATTTATTCGCTCTGTATCTGGAAATGCAGTAGTCTATTTTTCACTAAATGATACTTCCAGAAATTTTCATTATGGAGATGAAATATTGATTGCAAACAATCCATCACCGTTAGACTCAGTTTCAAATCCATATCAATATGATTACCGCGGGTATCTTGATAAAAAGAATATTCACTTTACTTTTTTTGAAAAGCAAAATCAATTTGTCCCTTTAAACATCAATCAAGGATTTTCTCTTCTGCGTTTTGCATATCAAATGCGCGACTGGTGTGTCGGAATAATTAAAAAATATGTTGGCGAAACAAAAGAGTCAGCAGTAATCGCTGCGCTGGTAGTCGGTTATCGTGATGAAGTAAGTCCGGAAATTGTTCAGTCATTTTCATCGGCTGGTGTTGTTCACATTCTCGCGGTTTCAGGAATGCATGTGGGTATTTTATACTGGCTTCTTGATAAAATTCTTGTTTTCCTCCGAATGAATAAGAAGAAATCACTGCGATTGATCAAAGTGTTTATTTTAATGGGATTCATTTGGTTCTTCGCGATGATTACAGGTTTAAGCGGATCGGTAGTTCGGGCATCGGCAATGCTTACTCTGTTAATCATTGGAAAAAATTACGGGAGGCATACTGATATAATTAACCTGTTGTGTGCTTCTGCCTTTTGCATTCTTGCATTTGATGTGTTTTCATTTCTTGATGCCGGATTTCAGCTTTCATTCTTTGCACTGGTTGGTATAGCACTCTTTGAAAGAAATATTTATTGGACCTTTAAACTCAGAAATAAATTTTTGCATTTATGCTGGTCAATGTGCAGCGTAAGCATAGCAGCACAGTTAGGAGTTCTTCCCCTTACCTTGTTTTATTTCAATCAATTTCCACTCATGTTTCTTGTGGCTAACATTATAGGTGTTCCACTCTCAACCGGAATATTGTTTGGAGGTGTCGGCTTATTCGCAATTTCTGGTGTTGCCAATTTTTACTCACCGATTTCAAATATTGCCTGGTGGTATGGCAAAGCGCTTGGCTTTGCAACCTGGTTGCTCGATCAGTTTATCAATTGGGTACAGCATCTTCCATATGCTTCTCTCAATATGGGGCACTTCAATATTGCTTGTTTCATTCTCGCTTTTTTCGGATTGTATTTTCTATATGAATTTCTTGAGTGGAAGATTCAAAGGAAATTAATTTATGCATTATCAGTAGCACTTATCATTTCTTTCATATATAACTATTCTAATATTAAAGAAATGAATAGGCGCGAAATAATGTTTCTTCATTTCGGAAAAGGAAACTTATATGTTTTCCGCGAACGGAATAACAGCCTGATGTTAGGCGATTCGTCCTTGCTTTCTGATGGATATTTTTTACAATACACCAATAGTTATTTGAAAAAGACTTGCGTGAATCATCTTCAGATCCTGCCGCTTGAAAAAATCAATGACACTAGTTCTGTAAACTGGAATCATTTTCATTCGCGGGGAAAATTTATCTCTTTCGATGGACTGCATGGTGCCGTGCTTGATCAAAGTGATATCAGTTCTGACAAAAAACTAAAACTTGATTTTGTAATTGCAGATGCTGCAAGCAATAAACCTGATTTGATAAAAGAAAATTATTCTCCAAAAGTTTGGGTTGCAGATGCTGATGTTAAAAGTTTAGCATTGGAGGAAGTAAAGGGCATTTGTGCATCATTAAGTTTGCAATTTCATTTTCTGCCGGTCGACGGCGCATACATCAAACAATTCTGACATGGAAAATATTGTTCTCTATGAACTCAGCAATCGCGTTGCATATATTACTCTTAATCGTGAGGATCGCCGTAATGCATTAAACCCCGAAATGATCAATGCATTATCAGCTGCATTAACGAAAGCAGGAAA
This sequence comes from Bacteroidota bacterium, assembly GCA_003455275.1. GTDB lineage: Bacteria > Bacteroidota > Bacteroidia > Chitinophagales > UBA10324 > CAXBPY01. Next base: position 25,243 of record DMRR01000115.1, read on the forward strand.
TGATTCTAGTGTAAAGGTGATCGTGATTCGCGCAAATGGAAATGTATTTTGCTCAGGAGCGGATCTTGCCCACTTGCAAAAATTGCAGAGCAATTCATTCGAAGAAAATTTATCTGACAGTTTGCTTCTGGCCGAATTGTTTAAGACAATTTACCTTCATCCGAAAATTATTATTGCTCAGGTTGAAGGTGCTGCTATAGCCGGGGGGTGTGGACTTGCAACTGTTTGTGATTTCACTTTTGCCACTCCGGACTCACGATTTGGATATACTGAAGCAAGAATCGGATTTGTTCCTGCTATCGTAATGTTTTTTCTAATCAGAAAAATCGGAGAAGCCAAAGCGAAACAATTCTTATATACAGGTAAATTAACTGACGCTCAAACTGCGTTCGATTCAGGATTGATAAATAAAATTTATTCAGCAGAAAGCATTCGGCAGTCAGTTCAGGAATTTGCAGAGGGAATATGCCGTGATTCATCTGCTCAGTCTTTAACAATGACAAAACTGATGATCGCAAATGTTCAATCACTTTCGCTCGAAGATGCCATGAACTATGCCGCACGAATGAATGCAAATGCTCGTGAAACTGATGATTGCCGCAAGGGCATCAGCGCTTTTCTGAATAAGGAAACTATTCAATGGTGATCCGGATTTATTATGATTGAGAAATTTAACATTCGTGTTTATGGATTACTAATTAATGAAAACAACGAAGTATTGGTTACAGATGAATATGAATTCGGGAAGGAGTTTACAAAATTTCCGGGAGGCGGACTGGAACTTGGCGAAGGATTAAAAGATGGATTGATTCGCGAATGGAAGGAAGAATTAAATCAGGAAATAGAAGTGCTGAATCATTTTTATACTACCGATTTTTTTCAGCAATCAGGTTTTAACGAAAAGCATCAGCTCATCAGTGTGTACTATTTGGTTAAAACCAATTTCAAATTCACTGTTAAAATTTCACAAATTCCTTTTGATTTTGAAAACAGAAATGCAGAAGAAGTAATTTCATTCCGATGGATAAAACTTGATCATATGCTTCCGTCGCAACTCACATTTCCGATTGACAAACTCGTGAGTGAGATGCTGCTTGTTAAACAATAGGAGAATGATCAGGAATGATCAAATGATTTTCAGGTTCATCTTCAATCTCCATATCTTTTAATTCCAGTTCGAAAGGAATCATTCTGTATATAATTTGTATACCAATGATCTGATGAAACAAATAAATCGTGTAAATAATAATCTGGCCAATAGTGTTAACAGTTAACACTGTTCTTTCGTGCCTGTAAATTATTACATAAAATGAATTGATAAGCGATAAACAAAACACAAGGATATAAAATAGCCACCATGTAGAAACCAAATTAACTGATTCTACTTCCTTTCGAATTTTTAGCTGTGTCTTGGTCCACACTTCGTTCAATATTTGATATGGTATATAAAAATTTAAGATTGGAACAAACCATCCTCCCGCAGCCCACCCTTCTGTGTGCAAAAGCGAAGTTTTAGATTGATGTAAATTGAAATATGCCCGGCGCATCCAAAGTATAAAAGAGATAAACGCCACCACCCGAATAAGTCCAAATCCATAAAGAATTACTCTAACTCTGAAATCATTATTCATTGCATCTCCTCTTTCAATCAATGGTTCATTCAGTAATTGCAATTGCATAATAAAAGAAACAATGCTTATCAATATTGTAATGACTACCAGAGATGCTGTGATAATGACAATGTTTGCGCGGAATCTGTTTGGTCGAATCATAAGGTGTTAAATATTCTAAATATTCTTTTCAAGTATCACGAACTCAAGATGTGTTTTTGGCAAACCAAATTTGGGGTCATTCTCCGGAAAAGGTTTTCTAATTCCGGAATTATAATATCCATGTTTCAAATACCAATTTATCAATTCAATTCTTGCTGTAAGCACTGTCATATAAATTTTATGGCAATTTTTTTTTCGCGCATGATCTTCAGCTGCAGCCAAAAATTTTTTTC
>DMRR01000059.1 GCA_003455275.1 Bacteroidota bacterium
TAGAAGTAATTCCGCAAGACAGAAATATAAATGACGCAATGAACAGCGCCACCACTCCACCATTTTTTGAAACCACCACAAGTATTCCGCTCTTTGTTTATACAGGTGCAAATCCAACCTTAGAAGAAGGAAAAAAATATGCATGGCAAGTAACAGTGAGCGATGCCAATGGCAAAGCATATTTTCTTCGTGATGGGAAAAGCGAAGTTTGCTCATTTACAATGGGAATGAAACCAAGTTTCTCTGGCTTCCCTGTTTTCACACCTCCTGTAACAGCAGTTGTTTCTTCTAGCAAAAAAATTTCAGGAACACTGAAATATTATTTCGAATCCGAAAAGCCACAGGAAAATTTCCCTGCAAAAAATTTAGAAGTAAGATTGATTACGCGTTATAATATGATTGACAATAGTGGAAATGTGATTTTGAGAAATATTGATATGTACTCGCTTCCAGAAGAATTCAATGATGCGAACATGATGTTGGCAAGTGATGTGACAGACGATAACGGAAACTTTGAGCTCGATGCAAACTCATTCAAGATTGCCGGCATTGTAGATTCTAATTTTATTTATCATGCCACTTCAATGATGGGTGGTATGCAGACGATTTATGGAAAAATTGTTCGCTCTTATGAATTGTTTGTTTATGATTTTCATTACTGCCAGCCCGAAAATTATTCTCCCATCACGCTGATTGGTTCATCGCAACAGTTGGGAACTGTATTAACTCGGGTGCGCGATTACTCACTGGTAATTGATGTAAACAAAATTGTGAAAAGCGGAAATGCGAGCAACTCTTCTTCATCTTCCGGAGGAAGTTATCAGTTCATGTCAAGTATTTTTTCGATGATGTATGGCGCTGAACCGAAAGAATATCATTTGCAAATCATCCGCGAGAACCCGCGCCCCGATGGTGTTCCGGAAAAAGAAGGAAATGGTTTTTACAATCCGAATGATTTTGTTCCGACAGAAATTGTTGCCGAAGCAACTACTATAAATGGAGCGTGGACTTTCCATCGCCTCGTAAAAAGTTTGGGGCAGAACGACCATTATAAATTGCGGATCTCACCGGCAAATGCTCCACTTAGCTCGGATGCTGTGCTCGAATATGAATTTCATTTTTACTATGTCAGTGATTTTTATGTTGATCCTCCCGTGCAACACAACGACATGGCGTATTACAACAGCGAGTATGAAACACTCACCCTGAATTTTAATCAACTGCACAGCGAACAAACACTTTGCAAGAGTTATATCACCGGAAAAATAAATTACATGTATGCCGACCCGGGTGAAACAGAAAAGTATCCGTTGCAAAATCAGATTCTTTACTTGAAAGTACATTATATTGGAGAGATAAATGGCGTAATAACAGACTTAGGCGCCGGAACTTGTTACGATTTCGGTGGGCCGGGATATTTAGATGTCGGAAAAATTATTTCAGCCACTACTACAGATTACTCAGGAAATTTTTCTTTTAAAATCAGTGACGAAACGCCTACCGGATTTATTTCTGAAGGCACCATATTTGGCGGTGGCGAATTCAAATGCTTTCCAAAAAATATTAAGCGTGTTTATCGCATTGAAGTTGCAAGTGTGCACTTCTGTTCACCGGCAAATAATATTTATCTGACTCCCGGCGATTACGAAAAAATTCCCGACCTCACAACAAAAATCAGAAGCTATGGTTTGAGTGTTTCAGCAAAAGCGCTCGATGCCGACTGGTGCAAAATTCAGCAAGTAACCGGTGGAGCAGATTTAGCAGGAGCAACTGTAAATATTTTCAGGAAGATTCGACCGAGTGATGTTCCGTCGAATGAAGGAACTCCGGGTGTGGATGGAAAATATGGCGACTTCGAACTCATCGGCACTGCTGATATTGATGGCGGCGCCACTTCAGTTACTTTCAGAAGATTGGTGCGTGATGTGTATTCGAACGAAACTTATTTTCTCGAAGTGCACACTGATAAAACAGTGGACAAAAATTATTATGCGATGTATGAATTTAAATTTTCAGACAATGCATTGAAGGGATTAAAAAATTATCCTTCCGTTTGGGCGAATGAATATCAGTATCCTGAAGTGAGTTACACCGCTTATGGTTATCCGAACATGCCATTCATTCGAGGATATGTAGTGCGAAGCAACAATGCTGTTCAAACCTTGAAGGATGTAACTGTACTTCTTAATAGTAAGTGGCAAACTGAAGAAACTGAAACTACTTGGTTTGGACAAACAACTACTACGGTTAACACTTATCAAACTTCAAATGGTGTCACGACAGAATCTGATGGAGTTTTTCTGCTCGACAACATTCAACCCGAACAATATCCTGGCGGGCAAAAACAATATCAGCGCTATGTGTCATTCGAGAAAGATGGTTACTACTCATTGAATTTAGATAACATGCCTGATATGAAGTGGGGCACCAAGTGGGAACTAGGAATGGTGCAGCTTGAACCGGGTGGAGTTGTAATTGGAAAAATTATGAATGAAGATGGCGCAGGTGTTAATAGCATGGTTCAGTTTAACG
>DMRR01000058.1:0-1364 GCA_003455275.1 Bacteroidota bacterium
TTTGAAATTGTATATTACTACCAGCGCGATGATGAAGATTTTGCCGCCTCACAGCTTAAAAAGTTTATCCGCTACATGAATGACCGCACCGATGTGAAAAGCATGAAGATGTTAATAGATCTAATTAAGATTATGCAGTACAAATTCAATCAACTCAACCGCGGTAAAATTTCATTTGCCGAATTTGAAGTTGAAATGAATAAATACCTGGTGGGTAAGCAGGCATTGCTTGTTCATGTGCTGATCAATGCTGCAAGAATCCGCGAACAACAAGATGATTCATTAGTCCGGGAGCTGGTCGCTTCTGCTTAGAACGCTGAGATTCTTTTTTTTTTGAACCCATTAAATTTTGGCTTGCGCTTCGCCGTGAGCAGATTTTTTTTCTTCTGAAAAAAATCAGGGCAAAACAATTTTCATTCCCTCGGCTGCTAATTCAAAATTAATGGAATGTGTCTCCGATTTTTTTAGCTCACCAAACAATTGATTCAATTGTTCGTCGGTGTGATTAGGATCGTGATGAGTGAGCAATATTTTTTTTACTTCTGTTAATTGTGCAAACTCCAGCGCATCATTCATGCTGCAATGCCCCCAACCGGTCTTGCTTTTATATTCTAAAGCAGAATACTGCGCATCATGAAGCAACAGATCCGCACCATGAGCCAAATTATATCCGGATGTCCATTTTTTTTCGTGATGCGAAGCCGGCCGGCCAAGCATAGGCTCATGATCTGGTATGTAGGTGAACACCGATTTTCCATTGCTCACTCTGTATCCAACTGTGGGCCCGGGATGAATGATGTATTGAGATTGAATATTGAACGGCCCTAATTCAAACTGGCTGTTTTCAATTTCATGAAAAAACATTTCGCACGGCAAATCGCGGAGCGAAACCGGAAACAATGGAGGAGATAAATACTTGCTGAGCCGTGAATGAAGACTGCCCGAATTACTTTTTGGTCCCCATATATGAACCTCCATTTCCGGATCAAAAAATGGTTCGAAAAACCCCATACCGATTATATGATCGAGATGAAGATGAGTAAGCAGAACATTAATTTTTTTTGGCGATGATTCCGGTAAGTGAAACTTGGTCATGCCCGATCCGCCATCCAGCACAAACATGAAATCATTTTGTGAAACCACTACACACGAAGTGTTGCCGCCATAATATGCTGTATCAGATCCTGTAACCGGTATGGAGCCGCGCACTCCGCGAATAGAAATATTCATAATTCTCTTGGTTCCCAAAATATTGCTACCGCACCAAGAAAGTCATTGCTTCTTCCAATGATTGGATAAGATGTAACAGAAATTTTTTGATTCTTTCCCTGCAGGTTTTCAATCCAAAAAGTTTTGTGGTAGGG
>DMRR01000058.1:1710-5026 GCA_003455275.1 Bacteroidota bacterium
CCGTCGTTGTCTTTTTGTTTATAAATAGTTGCCCATGTATCGGCATTCATTTCTCCTGTGTCTTCAAATTTTTTTCCTAAAATTTTTTCTGCCGCTTCATTATAGAAAATCAAATTTCCTGAAGTGTCGGTTATAAAGACCGGCATCGAAAGACAATCTGCCAATTGCCTGGTAAGAATTATCTCAATTGCATAGCTCGACATACCTTAATTTTCAGATGAATAAATCTGAAGAATAAAAGTAAAAGAAAATGTGAAGTGTAAAAATGTTTTACCGAAAATCATTCAAATCTTTTCGGGAGAAAATTTGATTGCCTGAATTTTTTTCAGAACAGATTCAATTGCAAAGTTTCTTTTTCAACCGGAAGAGAAATGAGTTCGCTCCTCTCCTTCCCATCAATTTCATATACAGCAGACTCTTCATCGCGCGAGGCTACCACGACCTGAACGCCACTTGAATTTAACTGAAACAAATTATATACAAGGCCCGGATGATTATTGTTTTCTGAAAGGTGAGAAAGAAAAATGTGTGTCATATAATGCGGCTTGTGATTGGCAAACAGCTCGAGCGCCTGTGTGTTAGATAAGTGGCCGCGATTTCCGCTGATTCTTTTTTTGAGCCGCCTCGGATAACTTCCCTGCATCAACATCTTGTCATCATAATTAGATTCAAGAAAACAAGCATGGCATTGTTTGAAATAATGAATCACCGTTTTGCATGCGTGCCCTATATCTGTTATAACTCCGGTTTTAATTCCGCCGCACTCTGCAACAAAGCTGACCGGCTCCGAGGCATCATGATGCTTGGCAAAAGGCGTGATATACAGTTCGCCGATTTTTATTTTTTCATTCGCACGGAAATTTTTTATCAAATCGGTTTGTAGTTTTAATCCGGCGTGGCGAAGTGTTCCGCTGTTGATGTAAACAGGAATCTGAAATTTTTTGCTTAGCTGTGCTGCGCCTCTTATGTGATCTATATGTTCGTGCGAAATAAAAATTGCTTTCACTGTTGAAAATGAAAGAAGCAAATTATTCATTCTTCTTTCGGTTTCGCTGCATGTTAATCCTGCATCAACCAGTACTGCCTCAGCACCATTGCTGATGTAATAACAGTTTCCGTTGCTTCCGGAATTAAGTGATGCGATGAACAGGGCCATGGAACAAAAATGTGTTTTTGAAAAAATCTATCTCTTGTAATAATAGTTTTTGTAAAAAATTTTTTCTTCTGATTAGCCGGCATAAATAATTGATATATTGCTTCGCATGAACCCGGCGATCAAAAACAGTTTCAATATTAAATTCACATTATTCAAATACCTGTTTCCGGTTGTGGTATTGTGGACAATTTTTGTGGTGTTTGTAATCAGCCCGCTTCTGCATCAGATTCCGAATGAGTTTGTTTCAAAACTGCTGCACATTATTCCGCATCTTTTAGGAGTTACAGTTATCTATGGATTGTGCAATATGGAGGGGCATGTTACATTCAATGAAAATGGAATTCATATCCGGTACAAGGGAAAATATGTTCATCGAATCAGGAAAACTCTTTTTATAAAAGCGGATCATATCCGGTTTTTCAAATTTTATATTTCGGCTAACAGCGGAATATTTGTTGTTGCTTTGAAAAATAAAAAACGGTATCGATACTATTTCGATAAAGAAAAATATAACGAGGAGTTTAATGAAGATGATTTCAAAAAAAGCCTTGAGTTCTATTTCCCTGAAATAAAAATTAGATCAAAATGGAAATAATCAGGAATACAAGTAAGCCGGTGCCGGGAAATATCAGCCAGGAAATTTGTTCAATGCAAATGATTTAATTCGCCAATAGAACAAACCATTACCCATCTGTCAGTTTCAATAAAAAAAATAAAATGGAAAAAAATGATTCGCTAAACCAGGTAGCCGCATTTCATCACGCATTTGGCCACCCGGTTCTGTCCAGTCCAACCATCCCTTCACAAGACAGGGCCGCACTAAGAGTTCGCTTATTGCAAGAAGAACTTAACGAACTTATAAAAGGGATTGATGAAAACGATATAGTGCAGGTAGCTGATGCGCTGTGCGATATTCAGTATGTATTAAGCGGAGCTATTTTAGAATTTGGACTGGGCGAAAAATTTAAAGCACTCTTTGATGAAGTGCAGCGCTCAAACATGAGCAAGGCATGCCGAAACATGAAGGAAGCGGAAGAAACTATTGCTCACTATGCAAAGCAAGGCGAAGATGCTTACTACAAACAGAAGAATGAACTTTATTTTGTGTATAGAAGGAGCGATAATAAAACCCTGAAGAACATTCACTACTCTCCGGCTGACTTGTCCGGAATAATTGGAGCATAAAAGCTCAAGGTTATCCGCATGGCACGAACTATTGGCAGGGAATAACCTTGCGAGGGGAAAACGGTTCCTTCTCTTATGAGTGTTCAGTTCCTCTTTAATCGCTTTCCGTTTTTGCTTTCAGAAATGAATCGCTGAAAGAGGGGAAGCAGTTCGTAAATTTTTTTTCATCCGGAGCTTTACGGAGAATTAAGTTTTTCCACTCTCAAGGTTAATCCTGGGGAAGGTTATTGAAATTCAGAAAACATTGCGAACATATTCGTAAATAGTTTCTATAATTTCATCCCCTCCTTTCATACTGGCCTTTGCTTCCTTTTCGCATTGCCTTTACACATTTTATTGATTAAAATAAATTTGCATTAATCTCATCCGCAATTTTTGACCAGTTGCCTGCATATTTATTTACACAACCAAAACTTGAGATCCATGCAGAATCAAGTTTATGACTTATAAACTTAATTGCATGATTTTAAAAATCAATTGCATAAATTCCGGATATATGTATTGACGAGTCACAGGCAAATAACAAACACGCGCTGCCTGGTTTACAACTATAAAATACAATTTAGAAAATGTAATCGGTAGCCAGTTTTTATATAAAAAATGTACTAAATAGTATTAAATAAAATTTTGTTTAAACTATAATTTATCACTAAAAATATTTTACATGTTTCAACTTGTTAACATCACTATTATGCTGAAATACAATAAATTATAACAAAAATTTTGCGAATATAAACATTTAATTAACATTTTCCAAATTTATTTATTAATTCAACTTACAACAAAAAATAAATTTGGAATCGGGCCAGAATTGTTCGTATGTTTGGGTTTCAACAAAATCTTTTAGTCATGAAAAAAATAACTCCTCGCCTGGGATTGTCAAGGTTGACAGTTCTGGGATTCATTCAGTTCATTGTAAACATTCTAAGCCAAATGTCAGGGAATTCCAGTTTTCCTTCCCCCACCCCCACCCTT